>CACZNW010000050.1 GCA_902782595.1 uncultured Methanobrevibacter sp.
GATGCAATCGTTGAAGGTATTGAAGTTGAATACATTGTTGCTATGGGAAATATGAAAATAATGAGAACTAGAGGATCATAAGTTCTCAATTTATTTTCCTTTTTTATAGATTGGTCATGCTTTTAAATACTTACGAACCATGGAAATTTGCATTCTCTCAAGAAACTGAGAATTTGAAGGAAAATTCATATGGAATAATCGGAGTTCCATTTGACAGCACTACTTCCTATCATTCCGGTGCACGTTTGGGGCCAATTGTTGTGCGTGAAGCTTCATTTGGTTTTGAAAAATACAATACTATTTTTAATAAAGATTTAACAACTCCCTTTTATGATTTTGGAGATGTCAATGTTGTTCCTGGAAACTGCAAGGAAACTTGTGGTATAGTTGAGGATACGGTAAACGAACTTTTAGAATTAAACATCAAGCCAATAATCATTGGGGGTGAACATTCTGCTTCAATCGGTGCCATCCGGGCTTTAAGTGAAAAATACGATAAACTGACGGTAATACATTTGGATGCCCACAGGGACCTTGCCTTTGATTTTGTCGGTGAAAAATATTCTCATGCAACAGTTATGAGGCGGGTTCATGAAATGGGTGTGAGTCTTGTTCAAATTGGAATAAGGTCAGCTTCAATTGACGAGGAGGAATATGTGAAATCCACATATGACATTCAGACATTTAAAAACATAGATGTTCACAAGCATATGGATGCCATTGAGTATTACCTGATAAATATTGATGGACCGATTTATATTTCTATAGATATGGATGTAATTGACCCTTCCATTGCTCCAAGTGTAGGCAATCCCACTCCGGGGGGTCTATTTATCTCTGAAATTGAAACTATTATGGAATCATTGGCTCATAAAAATGTTGTTGGTTTGGATGTTGTCGAAACCGCAAGTAACCGGTTAGGAGACAATACTGCAGTTGTTGCAGCCAAGATTATCCGTGATTTTTTAACTTTGGTTGAATAATTTTTCATAATATATTTTTCCAAGGGTTAAATATAATAATACTTTTTTTTAAAAATAATACTATCATCGGAAAAAAATAATTTTTCCGACGAGGTGTTATATGTTTGACAATTTTTTTAAATTTAAGGAAAATGGAACTGATTTTAAAACTGAAATCATTGCAGGTATAACCACATTCCTTGCTATGGCTTATATTTTAGGTGTAAACCCAGTAATCCTGGCTGATGGTGGAATGCCTGCCACCGGAGTATTTTTCGCTACTGCTGTTGCTTCTGGTGTGGCTTGTATAATTATGGGGCTAGTTGCTAAATATCCAGTTGGATTGGCTCCAGGTATGGGACTGAATGCGTTGTTTACGTACACAATCATTTTAGGAATGGGAAACACTTGGGAAACTGCTCTCGCAGCGGTATTCATTTCAAGTATTATATTTTTAATCATTACTATTTCTGGTTTAAGGGAAGCAATTTTAAATGCTATTCCTCTTGATTTAAAACTTGGTATTGGTGCCGCAATAGGTTGTTTCTTGGCATTTTTAGGACTTAAAGGTGCAGGAATCATTGTTGCGGATCCTTCCACTTATGTGACAATGGGATCTCTTATGGCTCCTTCAGCACTTCTTGCATTAGTGGGTATTGTAATTACTTTAATTTTATATGTAAGAAAAGTCCCTGCTTCTGTATTCATTGGTTTGGTTATAACTGCTATAATTGGTGTTATATTCACTGTATTCGGATTTGGTGCAGGGGATGCTTTAATGCCGGTTGTTCCAGCAGAATTTTTCTCAACCAACATTGATTATTCATTATTTGGCGGGTTTATAAAAGGATTCGGACAATTGTTCTCAAACATTCCGAACTTAATCATGATTCTGTTCTCTCTTGTATTTGTAACTTTCTTCGATACAACCGGAACATTAATGGCATTGGGTAGGCAATGCGGATTTATTAATGATGAAGGACAGGCTGTAGGAATTGAAAAAGCATTTTTAGCTGATGCAGTTGGAGGTATTGTCGGTTCAATATTCGGTACAAGTACTGTTACAGCATATGTGGAAAGTGCGACAGGTATTGGAAACGGTGGTAAAACAGGTTTAACTGCTATTGTCACCGGTTTATTATTTATCATTTCAATATTCTTCGCTCCATTAGTATTAAGTTTATTTACTTCTCCTGTTACTTGTGCAGCGCTCGTAATTGTTGGTATATTGATGATTGCACAATTAAAAGAAGTTGAATGGGATAATTTAATCGTTGCAGCTGCGGTATTTATAACCATTGTCATGATGATATTGACTTACTCTATTTCACTTGGTATCGCTTGGGGATTCGTTGTTTATGCAATTGCAACCCTTGCCAGTGGAAAAGCAAAGCAGTTAAGTTGGGGAATCTGGGTAATGGTTATAATATTTATAATATACTTGTTCTTCGGACTTTAAACTCACTCATGTGAGTTTATTTTTTTATTTTTTTAAAATCAGTCGCTATAATCATCTTCTACTTTTTTAAGATAATATTTTCCTTTATCAGTAATGCTGTAGAATCTGTATCGCTTGTCATCTTCATTAAGACATTCTACCAGTTCTGATTCCTTCAGTGTTTTCAGATATTTGGAAACATGATTGCTGTTGTCATTAATATCCTTGCTAATTTTTGAGGGGATTTTATCTTCTTTTTCCAACGATTTCAATACTTTTACCCGTTTCTTAGAACGAGCAAGCAGGGATATGATGCTCATATCATCTTTTTTAGTCATAATCTTGAATTTATATTTATGCTTTTTAATAGATATCTATATGATATTAGCATGCTAATAGCAATGTTTATATTGTGTGTGTAACAAAATTATGATTACTGGTGTGAGGTGATGTTATCAACAAAAAAATTTTCGCAATACTTCTAATCATTGTTGTTTCATTAGTGCTTTTCATAATGCCAATCAGTTCCAATCAGGATTTTGACGGTTTATTCACAATGGATGTGCCATTGGGTCAACATTATAGTGATGTTGCATGGTGTTGGGCAAATGGGGCATTAGGTTGTGCAAAGGAATATTGGGAAGATAATGCGGGATGTGAAATTGATGGTGATGAAATAGTTATTTATTATTATAATAATTCATTACTTGTTGAAGGTGAATCAAATGCATGGCAGCATGCAATAAATGATTTGACTACCTCCTACTTATATGAAATTTATCAAAATGATGGAGATTCAATTCTTTTAACAAATGATATTGGAATGAGTAACATGCCTCCATATCTTATTGGTAAAGTTAACGATGATGGAAGTAAAGCTGTTTTTGTTGGTGGATATAATCTCGATGTTTTGAAAAAGTATTCAGATTCTATCGAATTCAATAGGTGATAAAATGTTAGTTCGTAATTTAGATTTTTTGTCTATACCAAAAGAATTTTCCAAAGTAGAAGTTGACATCTATGAGGAAAAGTCAATTGCATTAGTATATATTGAAAACAAAGGATATTCTTTAGTTTTAAAAAAAGATGAAAGTATTGAGTCTGTATTTTTATTAAAAACTGATATTCTTCCAAATAATGTGAATGAACATTCTGACAGGCAGGATTTCATTAATGTAATTAAAATGTTGCTTGATAAGATATATATTGTTTCAGATATTAAAGAATATGAAAAACAGCACCCGGAGCATGTATTTTTAAGATTAATGGATATGCTAAATGAAGGAACTGATGTTGTGATGATATCGGAAGAAACTTCTAAAACTTATTCTGATATAGAAAAAGGTTTCATAAAACTGGAAATTGATATTATGGACAACAAAATCAATGCACTGAATTCTTCAATTTCCGATGTTTCAAATAACCTCCAATCTACAGTCGACAATATTGAAGAGAATTCCTGGGGAAATAAAATAAAAAAATCTATTAATCAAAATAATTGGGGTTAAATTATGGTTAAATGTCAAAAATGCGGATCAGAAGTTGTGGGGTCTGATTTCTGCTTTAATTGTGGCGAAAAAGTAGAAAAATATGAATCCAATTCATTTATCTGTCCAAAATGTGGAACAAAAAATAGTAAAAATACAACATTCTGCAGTGAGTGCGGGCATAAATTAAATAATATGGGAGGTCCGACTTCAACATATGCCCAAAAGGAATGGCAGGCACGTCATGATGAGATAATAAAAAGATATGATATTCTTGCTGAAGAATTTGGAATTAAAAATGAGGATTACTTTTTAACCAGTGTAAGAAGATTCAATAAATTGGAACAGACTACAACCAAACATCAATTTACAAATGATGTGGTTGATACTGCAGTATTTGGATTGCCTGTAAACAGGTTGCTTAAAAGAAATTTGGGCAATGAAACAATAATTGATGGATTTTTCTTAATTAAAGAGGAAAAATTTGTTTTCATGGAAATTGATAATCGGGATTGGCAAAAAGTAAATGCGGGAATTAACAATTTCTATTTCGATAAAATTGTTTCAATGAGAGTAACTAAAAGACTCGGTGATGAAAGTAGGTATGAGGATATAACAAAAAGAGCTTGGACTTCTCCGAATGATATCAGAAGAGCAATTAAAAATGATATTCAATCTCTTAAAGCAACTCGTTTCAAAGACATGATTACAAACAATGACAGTGCTGACATGTTTGATAGATTATTAATTAAATTAGTTGACAATACCTCCTATGAAATTAGATTGCCAAGCTATCAGTTTGGCCAGAATTTGGTTGATTTATTTGAAACTTTAAGGTCTAAACCACAAACTGTTGTTGTTCAAAATCAGACTGCAGAACCTTCAAAAGCACAGCAGTTAAAAGAATTTCAGGAATTACTTGAAAGCGGTGCAATAACTCAAGATGAATTTAATCAATTAAAACAGGAGTTATTGTTCAATTAAGGTGTTTAAATGGTTAAATGTGGTCGATGTGGAGTTGAAATTGAGGATTCTTTTGAAATATGTCCTAATTGCGGTCATGATTTAAACAGTGTTGAGGATAAACCTCTAATTGAAACAACTAAAGATGGTACTTGTAGTCATTGTGGTGTAAAAATTACGGATGATTCCGATTTCTGCCCTAATTGTGGCAATAACTTAAATACAGTTCAAATGTTAAAATGTTCGGAATGCGGATCTCAGATTAATGAAAATGATTTAATCTGTTCCACATGTGGTTCAAAAATAAATTATCAGAAGTCATGTTCAAATTGCGGAAATCCATTAGATGTAGGTGCTGAATTTTGCGATGAATGTGGTCAAAATGTCAGTTCTGTTAAAAAGGATATTGTATCGGTTCCTGAAAAAAATTCGAATAATGTTACTGACGCTATATTATCTGTTTTAATTCCTATCATTGTATTTTTTAAAGGGTTATTTGGTGGAAATAAGTAATTTTCCCAATTAATTCTATTTTTTTCAAACATAACAATATCATTAAATATCACCAAAAATATAGTTATAATATTAACTAATAAAAATGGAGCATATTGTTATGAATAAACGAACTATTGAGCTTTCCGGTCATATTATTGATTCATTAATCCTGACCAGGACAATGGCAATAATTATGGATAAAGGAGGGGAATTTGATATTCTTGAAATCGATGTCGGACGGAAAAAATCCGATGTAAGTCATGCAAAAATTGAAGTTTCAGCAGATTCTCCCGAATTACTTGAATCTATTCTGGACGAATTATCTGTTCTTGGTGCATCAATTGATGAGATTAAGGAGGTTAATCTTGTTGCATCATCAAAGGATAAGGTTGCTCCCGAAGGATTTTACTCTTCTTCCAACCATACCACACATATTTTCTACGATGGAAACTGGATTCCTGTTGAGGATATTGAAATGGATTGTCTTGTTGTTGTCGATGAGGATGAAAAACGTGCATTTGTAAAGCCGATTGCAAATATTAAAGCGGGGGATAAGATTGTTGTCGGCCTTGACGGGGTTAAAGTTACACCGCCTCACCGATCAAGAGAGGAACAGCAGGTATTTGAATTCATGAACAGTGATGTTTCTTCAGAAAAACCGTTAATGAATCTGATTTACGGTATTGCCCGTGAAATGAAAGAAATCAAGGCTCGTGGTGGGAAAATAGGTATAGTTGGAGGACCGGCTATTGTACATACAGGTTCCGGCAAGTACCTCGCTTCAATGGTTAAGGAAGGATATATTGATGTTATCATGGCGGGAAATGCTTTGGCCACTCATGATATTGAATCCAATTTATTCGGAACTTCTCTGGGTATTGAAGTTGAAACGGGTAAAATCGTAGCTCATGGCCACACCCATCACATGAGAGCAATCAACCGTATCAACAACTCCGGTTCAATTAAAAAAGCTGTTGAGGACGGCACTTTAACCGGAGGAATTATGTATGAGTGTATTAAAAATGATGTTCCATTTGTTCTTGCAGGTTCAATCCGTGATGATGGCCCATTGCCTGACGTTATAACCGATACTGTTGAAGCCCAGAAATTAATGAGACATTACGCCCAGGAGGTGGACATGGTTATTATGATTGCTACTATGCTTCATTCAATCGCAACCGGTAATCTGCTTCCTTCAAGAGTTAAAAGTATCTGTGTAGATATCAATCCTTCAACAGTTACCAAACTGTCAGATAGGGGCAGTGCACAGGTTGTTGGAATTGTTACAGATATCGGAACATTTTTACCGTTGCTTTACAATGCGCTGCAGGAGGACTGAACATGTCATTCACTGCTTTTATCTTTGATGTGGTAACGGATACATTTTATCCGGCAAGAATTACCATAGAAGATGGAGTATACAAGGAAATCACTCCTATCTCGATTAATGAAAATTCACTTGTTGATGTTAAGGGATTAATGATTCCGGGTTTTATTGATGCTCATATTCATATTGAAAGCAGTATGCTTACTCCGGCGCAGTTTGCCAAAATTGCAGTGCGCCACGGTACTACGGGTGTTGTTTGTGACCCTCATGAAATAGCCAATGTTTTGGGAATTGAGGGAATTGAAGCAATGATTGAAAACGCGAAGCATGTTCCTTTCAATTTTTATTTTGTAGCACCTTCTTGTGTACCTGCCACTCCATTTGAAACTTCGGGTGCTGTTTTAGATTCATCTGATATTGATTATCTTCTTCAAAAAGATGAAATTGTAGCACTGGGGGAAATGATGAATTTCCCGGGAGTTATAAATGGTGATGAGGAGGTACTTAAAAAACTGGAAGCGGCAAAAAAATACGGAAAACCGATTGACGGTCATGCACCTATGCTTTCCCGTGAAAATCTGGATAAATACATTAAACAGGGTATAAATACTGACCATGAATGCAGTACTATTCTTGAAGCTCTTGAAAAAAAGGTTAAAGGTATGAAAATCATGGTTCGTGATGGTTCATCCGCACTGGATATGGAAAATCTCTTTAACATAAGCGAAGGCAATTCAGTACTTGAATATGAAGGGCCGATGAGTGCTCTTTTCAGAGATATTTTTGAAAACAATGTATATTCTCCTCTGTTTGATTTTATCGTCAGTGATGATAAACATCCAAACGACCTGATAAAAGGTCATTTAAACTTATCAGTTAAAAAGGCAGTTACTTTGGGAATCGATATTTTAAAAGCCATTAATATGGTAACAATCAACCCGGCATACCACTATGGTCTCAACTGTGGAGCCATTGTGGAAGGTGCACAGGCGGATTTCGTAATTGTTGACAGTATCTATGACTGCAATGTTTTGAAAACATATATTGGCGGAGAATGCGTCTATGATGGTGAAAATGTTCTGTTTGATGTTCCAGAGATAGAATCCAAAAATACAATCAATGCATCCAAAAAAACCGCTGCAGATTTCGATATATATTATGATGGCGATGAATGTGAAGTAAATGTAATTGAGTGTTTTGACGGTGATTTGTTAACTAAAAAGACAACTGCAAAGCTGCATGTTAAAGAGGGTGTTGTTCAGTCAGATATTTATCAGGATGTTTTAAAAATAGCGGTTGTTGAACGTTATGGTGGAAATACTGTTTTCAATGCATTCATTAAAGGATTTGGACTTAAAAAAGGAGCTATAGCTTCATCAGTTGCCCACGACTCTCATAATATAATTGTAATCGGTTATACCTCTGAAATGATGGCACGAGCGGTCAATCAGGTAATTGATGATAAGGGTGGTATTGCTGTTGTCAGCGAGGACTTCGCTGATTCACTGCCGCTTCCGATTGCGGGACTGATGTCCAATGAGGATGCATTTGATGTTGCCGAGAAATTGGCTCTTTTGCATAATATGGCTTCAGCATTGGGGTGCCAGCTTGACGCACCGTTCATGACAATGGCATTTATGGCATTGCTGGTCATTCCGTCCTTAAAAATTTCAGATTTGGGACTTTTTGATGGAGATGCATTCGAATTTATCGATGTAATAAATGATTAAAGGTCATAACCTTTTTTCATTAATTCTTTTTTTATTTCATTCATGGCTTTTATATCGTCTATGTTTCCAACCTTTAAAACAACGCGATAACATTCCTTAAAACGGATTATATATTCCTCTTTTTTTGAATCATTAACCAAATCAAAACGTGTCAGATTGGCCAGTGATTCGATAACATAACCGAATCCCCTGTTCATTGCATGTACCGGATTATTAATTATTAACTCTGTAACCTCTGATTTGATGACAATTGCTTCTCCTTTCTTTTTGATTGGGTCGCTCTGTTTTATCGCTTCGGTTAAACTGATGACTTTACATTTAAAATAAGCGTCAGCACATTTGAGTGAAACGTTTTCATTAAAATAGTTCTGGGGCAGATTTCCAAGTGTTGAAACTGTAAACAGCTCAGCATCATGAGTTATATTCACGGTAAACTCCCTTTCACGAATAATGTTTTCCAGGGTATGGCTTCCTTTGAAGATCCGGTTGATAATTTTATTTTCACCCGCACAAATCACTCCAATGGGGGCGGCATTCTTACTTCCATTTTCATTATTTGTAGTGATTATTGTTTCGTATTGTCTTCCTTTTTCCATTCCAATTGAAGATAAATTTATTTCCATTTTAACCATTTTAAAAAAACCTTTTTATATCTTAATTTATAATATATAAATTATAATATTTAATTTAGTAAGGAGTTTGAGCTTATGAAATATAAAATGTATGATGAAATGATGGAACAGCCTGATTCACTTAGAAAAACTTTTGAAAGTGAAATGGATACGATGAATGAAGTTTCAAAATTAATCCAGGATGTGGATAAAGTCTATTTAATTGGCTGTGGAAGTTCTATTTCAACATGTTACAGTGTTAGAGACGCAATTAGAATGTCCGCTACCAATATTGATATTGAAGTCTACACAGGATATGAATTTTACTATAATAAAAAACTGGTGGAAAATGAAAACACTATAGCTATTTTTACCTCACAGTCCGGTGAAACCGCAGATACTCTTGCTTCACTTAGGAAGGCAAACGAATTCAATATGCCAACTGTTTCTATTTCAAATGAACCTGAAAGCTCAATGATTAAAGAAGCTAAAACTCCAATTATTACAAGATGCGAAACAGAAACAGCAATTCTAGGTACTAAAACTTATATTACTCAGCTTGCATGTTTATATCAGATTTTATTCGCTGCAAGTGACTATGAATCCAAGGATGCACTGTTAAAGCAATTAAGTGAAATGCCGGATATTCTTGAAGGATTATTAAAATCCACTGAATACGATAACAGACTGTTGGCACAGGACTTTAAAAAGGATGATATTTTCTATTGTCTTGGAAGCGGACCGAACTTTGGCCTTGCTTATAAACTGGCAATGACCATGTTAATGGAAGGTGCAATTAAACATGCATGCCCTGAATATTCAGCGGAATTCAGACACGGCCTGATTGAACGTGCTGAAAAAGGCGTGCCAATCGTATTTTTAAAATCAGACTTTGAATCTGATGAAATCACACAAAAGGCAATCGACTTTTGTGAGAATCTTAAATTGAAATCAATCATTTACGAATTAAAGGATTATGCGGATGTTGATAAATTACTGTCTCCGTTTATCTTTGTAATTCCTCTTGAATGGTTTGTTTATTATCTGGCGCATTACAATGGTGAAGATCCGGGTGCTACAAGACACATCGGAAAAGTCAGATATTAATTCTGTTTTAAAAATAGATAAAAAATGTGGAATCTATTCCACATTTACTTTATGTTTTGGTATTATTAGTTTTGGAAGGGTTATAATAACAATTCCGTTTATGAATTTTGCTGTGATGTTTTCCAGGTCGATGCTGTTTTCGAATCTCACTGTTTTCACACATCTGCCTGATTTTATTGAAGATGCAATTAATTCAACTTCTTCTTCATCTTCGAATTCTTCGATGTATGGTTTGAATGTTGTTTCAATGGTCAAGTCGTTGTCGCCTGCTTCGATTAAAATCTCGTCTTTTTCAACACCTGGAACAGCTGCTTTGATGTAGTAGATGTCTTTGGTTTCAACCAGATCAATGTCTATGGTTTGAACATTGGATTTTTTGTAATCGGAGTATCTTCTATCTGCAGCTTTTTGCATGTTTCTAAGGCTGTCTTTAACTTCGTCGATTGTTTTGTATAAATCGGCAAGTACATTGTCAGCAATGTTTTTTCCTTTTTCTTTGGTTTCTTCGAATTTTTCTTTTCCTTCTTCTTTTTTCTCTTCGAATTTTTCTTTTCCTTCTTCAACTTTGTCTTCGAGTTTTTCTTTTTTATCGGATATTTTGCTTTCAATGGTTTCTGAATCTACCATAATTTCACACTCCCAATAGTTGAGTCTATTTGCAGTATATTTTAATTACATTTTGTTACTATATAAATGTTTCTATTAAATTTACTGAAAGTTACTAAAAATTAAATTCTATTAATCATTGATTTTTAATATTTAAAGAGCTTTATTTTTTTGAATTTGTAAATTATTTTGATGATGTTGCAAATAATGGTTGGGGAATAGTTGAAATTGGATTATATTTATTTTAATTGATTAGTTGAGTTTGGTAATAAATTATGTTTTCCATGTTTTTTCAGCTTAAAAAGAGGGTAACTATAAAATTTAGTGAATAATTAATACAAGTTACTATTTTATTTCAATATCTTTTTTTTGTTAAACTGTAATTTGATTGTTCTTCCCATAGGCATTAACCCGGTGCGCTTGCACTGCCCTCGAAATGGTTTTCAGTTGTTTGGATTAATTTTACATTCCCGTTATCATCTTCCATCCAAATATATGTAATGTCATCTGTTTCATTTAACTCAGATTCGGGTGTATCGTCGGATAGTGTGATGTAGCTGGCTATCACTAGGCATAATATTAAAATGCCGACTGTAAACAATATGAATTTTGAATTAAACATTGTATTCATCTCCAATTTTAAGGTAAAATTCCTAATAGTTATAATGTATGATTTACATATGTAATTTTTGATAATTAAGATTTGTGTATTCGGGTGGTATGATGAACAAAAAAGAAGCGTTGAAATTATATAGTGAAGTGAACGAAAAACAGGGTGAACATAACGGTCGCTGGGAAGACGAGTATTCTCAGGAAAGCTCATCTGTCCGGTATATGGAACAGATGATATCCTATGCTCAGGATTTAAACATTGATTTTGACACTGATTATTTTTTATATTCTAAGGGGGATAATGAAAAGAAAGAAAAACCTGACTACTTTAACTATGATGCAATGGGTTTCAAACTCAAAGTGATGATATGTGAAAAATTAGAAACAATAATACTTAACTGAGCAATGTTGGCTCAGTTAGTATGCAATATTAGTAGTATTCGTCATCTTCATCTTCTTCAACAGTGCGGTCTATTTTTTTGATTTTTCGGATTACCTTATTTATTTCATCTATTCCTTCGCCTTCAATGGCTGTGATGAAAATGGAGTTTTCCTCATCATCAATATATTTATTGAGATATTCACTGTCTTCCACCAAATCCATTTTATTGAATAGATAATAGACTGGAATTTCTGAAAATATTTTTTCGATTTGTTTTAGGAGATTATACTGATTATCCAGATGGAATCCGCAGGTTTCAGAGGCATCAAAGATAAACAGTATTGCATCAGCCAAATGTTCAAGAGCAACAATTGCATTCATCTCAATGTCGTTCATTTCCAGTACCGGGCGGTCCAGAAGTCCAGGAGTGTCAATAATCTGTATGTTTTTCCAGTGCATTTCAGTATGGCCTATCTGAATACCCTTTGTTGTAAAGGGATAGTTCGCAACTTGGGGGTCGGCTCCGGTAATCTGTCTTAGGAGTGTGGATTTTCCCACATTTGGAAATCCTGCAATAACGATTGTGGTTGCATCAAAGTCAATTGTAGGCATATTCCTCAAGTTCTGTTTTGCAAAGTCAAGGAAATCCAGATCTTTTTTAATTTTATTAACTACCGATGCTATCCTGCCGTAGGCCTGTTTTTGAATTGCAGTTGCTTTTTCTGAAGGGTTCTTTCTGATTTTTGCACCGTATTCCTTTTCAAGTTGGGTAATAATTCCATAAGCCCAGTTAAGCCCTCCAAGAGCTTGTTTCATATCATCCACTCCGACGGTAATGTCGATATAATCCTGATAAAATGGATGCAGGCTTTCAATTTCGGGAACTGCATCAAGAATTGATTTCAATTTGTCTTTAATAACTTGACATGATGTGACAACTCTTCTTTCTTCGATTCTTTTTCCTTTCAAATGTTTTGGTATTTTTTGACTTCTAAGCAAGTCCGCTTGCTTTTTTCCACGACTGAATCCCTTATCTAACAATTCATCAGGTGTGGGTATTGTTGGTATCATCATTATATCACTCTAAATATCAGTTGCTTATATGCTTTCTCTCTCAACCTTTCTATACTATAGTTTA
>CACZNW010000051.1 GCA_902782595.1 uncultured Methanobrevibacter sp.
GCATTTGAAAAGTAATCTCAAACAATGATGAAAACTTTTGGTAATATACTATAATAACTTTAGATTATGGGGGCAAAAAATTGAATAAAACAATACTTAAAATTTTAATCTTAATGTCTGTTCTGATGATTGGAATTGGTGCGGTCAGCGCAATAGACGACAACACAACCAATGATACCCTATCCCTTGACGGTGAGGGCATCACCCAGGATTTAAGTCAACCAGTCAATGACAGCGAAGTTATAAGTGCAGATGAAAACGAAAGCGCACTTTCAAGTAACGAAGACAATGAAGTTATTCAGGCAAGTGAAGACGAAGGAAATGTTTTAAGCGTTGCCAGCGGCGGCAATGATTTGATTTCCATAAGCCACAGTGGCGTTTTATCATCAGATGTGAAAAAAGAAGAAAAATCAAAAACATCAACATATTCCTATTATGACACCGACGGAAGCTACATCAGCACAAAAATAGAAACCAAAAGAACCTACGCTGCAACAATAAAAATTCCAAAGAAATATAAAAAATTCTTTGACGGTTATAAACCTTCCAAAAAGAACAAGAAAATCTGGAAAAAATACAGGACATATAAAAAGATTGAAAAAAAGCAGCTTAAGAAGATGGAAAAATCTATGAGAAAGGCATTCCTCAAAGCCTATAACAATCACTGGACATTTGATTCCAATAAACCTGTCCTTAAAATAAAAAATGTCAAAAAGAACATTGTGGTAAAAGTCTATTATGATATGAACGGACATACGTTTTCAATTCTTCAACAGGCCGGGGAGAGTGGAAATAATCTGTTAAACATTAAAAATCAATATCCGCAAATTGCAGAACTTTGTTCTGCAACCGATATTGATTACCCTATACTTTCATAATATTCTTACTTTCAGCATGAGCAGTAACTTTAAATCTAATGTAGCTACATTCCAACTTGAAGTATAAATGGGTGCTATAAATGATTCATTATCACAAGATAAACAATTTTAAGAAGCATAGACTAAATCTATGCCCTTTATTCATTTTTTAAAAAAATTCAATCATTAAATAATAATATTAAATAGGATATAATATCATACCAATAGTCATTTATTCTCTTGAACTTTTTTTGTAATATCTAATTAAAAATGATTCGGGACTGGCTCCATGGTTCACCATATATTTAACTTTTTCTACGATTACACGTGTTTTGCCCGATCCAGGACCTGCCTGAACACTTAAAAAATTATCCCCTTTATATTCAACGATTTTTTCCTGTTCTTCATTTAAAACTATTGCCATGTTCTCCAACTCCATTCGATTAACAGTCAATACATAATTTTATCCATTTCCGCATAAAAATATTTTTACATGAATGATTTAAACATTTCCGGATTTAAAACAAATGATTCGGATGCCGGATTAATCACCATATCCTCTTTTGCAGTCTTAACCAGGTCAGTGAAATGATATGCCTGAGGATACACATCTGTTTTGTAATCATCAAAAATCTTTTTAAACTCATCCAGATCTGTGAAAAGTGGCAGATGGGGTTTTTTATCTTTATTAAAAATTAAAACAAAATTGGTACCGTCATCGGCATCAACACATCCCGTAATCATCACTGATGAAAGTAATCTCTGTGAAAATTCACCAATAGTATCATCTGACAAATCTTCAAGCAGCTGCCTTAATCTCTTGTTTTCAACATCCTCAATGTGAAATTCATCCTCAAACTGACTTAAGAATGCCTGTATGGGCATGTTCAAGTCAAATTCAGTGAATGGGTTGATTGAAATGAGCGAGTATCTGTCAGTCTGTCTTAACATGTCTGCCAGGTCACTCATATATATTACAATTACCGAGGTTCTGGCACCTGCATTTTCCATCATTTCTTCGCTGGTGAAAAGCGGCACTGCCCTGTTTCCGTCTGCATCGGTTAAAAACTGGATGCTGAAACCTTCAGGTCCTTCAATTTCATCACCAGGCTTTGTGTTTTCAATGCCTTTAAATGCATCAGGGCCAAAGTCAACAGGTAGGAATAACCTGGCGTCCTTCAGTTCTTTGAAAAATTCCCTCTGCATCTCAGGTGTTATTTCCTGTCTGATTAATTCCTCCAATCTGGAATTGTCAACTGCTGATTCTTCTTTCAGTTCATTTAAATTTTGTTTATCCATATTTATCATCTCGTTATAGGCTGTTTACATATTTAGTGAATTCTGCAAGTTCATTGAAAATATTTTTAAAGTATTCTGCAGTATTGGGCATGTTCTGCTGTGTGTGAACATCTATCAGATACATCAGCATCATGAGAAGTTCCGGATTAGCCCCTACAGGTATATTATTCTCTTTAAAGTATTTGACGTCATCGCTCACCGGTTTTTGCGCTTCACCGGATTTGAGGAACATGAAAAAATTCAGCAGATGATCATACAGTTCCGAGTTCTTGTTGGTGTGGTACAGATAATCCGCCAGTTTGAAATAATTTGAAATCAGTATTTCAGTGTCATATGCGAATCTGAAAATATCGCATGTCAGATTCCTTAATTTTTCCTCTTCATGTCTCTGCTGGTACAGTTCACACAGCCTCATCAGTATTGATGCCGATACAGGATTTACCTTATTTGCCAATAATAAGCATCTTTCCGCTTCATCCAGCCTGCCGATGCCCAGATATGCTATGGAACAGACTGTGTAAATCTCTTCCAATGGTTCATCCAGATTTAATGTTTTTACTGAGCCGATATCGCCCAGATATTCATCAAATAGTAGTTCTTCAAGAGGATTTGCAAAATGATAGTAATCTATATTTCTGTATTTTGGATTTTCATCAAGAAAGCCGTCAACCTTTTGGATTACTTCAAGAAATTCACCCTCATTCAGTGATTCAATTATCTCTTCTAAAAATTCCATCCGCATCACCTGATGAAATATTTGTATTAACAAGTTAATAACAATTACCATATATTTTATAATGCACCGATTAGTTAATCAAGACGAAATCCGCACATATCAAAAACCCTCAGATTTAACAGAATATTAAAAAAAAGTTATGAAATGAATGTTAAAGTGGAAAAACCGCCTCTAAAAATATAATAGAAAAAGGTTATTTGGATAATGTTTTTTCAACAAAATCCAAACTGACACGGGCAATTCGTGCAATATCTTTCATGTCATAACCTTCTTCTTTTAAGTTATGTATTAAAACTTCATTTCTTTCATTGACTTTTTCATCTGCTTTTCTTTGTGCGTAATCTTCTATTACTTTCATATTTCCACCTAC
>CACZNW010000052.1 GCA_902782595.1 uncultured Methanobrevibacter sp.
GATAACATTCTTTTTCAGAGTTTTTTGTGCAATTCCATTTTTATTGGTTTTGACTTTATAGGTTTTACCCCTGAATTTGAAAGTTATTTTTTTACCTTTAACAAGTTTGCCGTTGATTTTAAGTTTAGCTTTCAAGGTGAATTTCTTAGCTGTCTTTTTGACTGTGATTTTGCCTGCTGTCAGAACCTGTTTTACTATAACTGTGTTTGATTTGGTTACCCCATTGTATTCAGTTTTGATTGTGTATTTTCCAGGAGTCTGTGTTATTTTAATTTCAGCAATGCCTTTGCCATTGGTTTTAACAACAGTTGACTTGCCGCTGATTGTAAATTTAACACTTGCACCCGCAACAACATGACCATCACCTGTTGCAACTTTTACTGCGAAGTATTTCCCTCCGGTATAGTCAACGGAGATGTCATTGTTGCTGATGATACTGGAATCGTCCCTAACCGTATAGACCTTAAAACAGACTGTCCTGTTTTCCAAAGTGATGTCGCTCCATGATTTGCCATCCTTACTTATGAAAGACATTCCGGAGACATAATGCTGTCTTGAGAAAGCCTGGAAAGGAACTGCATTGCTTTTGAATACAACTTTGAAGATATCCCCTTTTTTTACTGAAATATATTCATTCAGGACAATGGTTCTGAATCCCGCAAACTCACTGATTCCGCTTTGTGTGAGAACCTTATCACCGTTGACATAAACATCAAAGGAATAGCTGATTCCTGACCCGTTGAAGTAGGTTCCAACAGCACCGATCAATTCTGAATACTCGGATTTGAACTCATTTGAATAACAGGCGTAGTTGCCGTCAAAACCTGAAAGACCTGTCAGGTCGGTCTGATAGTTTACATGATAGTCAATGTTATTCTCGAATATGTATGCTATGCCCGCAGCCTGAGGGATAATTGCCTTCAAATCCTTTGCCAGAATTGAAGGATTGTCATAAGGTATCCATACAAAGCCGGCGTCACCCATGTATTTGACTTCACTTTCGTTTAAATCATAGCTTTCAGAATCTTTTACCAACCATGCGCCGTTTGTTTTAGGAGGGTTTACGAGAACACCTTGAGTATCTATGAAGTTTTCGGCAGGGTAGTTGTCATCCCATCCGATTATGGGAACGTAATGTACAGGCTGAAGTTCCTTGTCGATGTAATCTGTTTTATTGTAATCCATAGGCAAGATGGAATATCCGACAGTAACCGGACCATACTTGATTATGGCCTGTTTGATCAGCTCCCATGTATCGTTTCTTCCGCCAAAGATAATCATTGCATCCTGAAGGTGAATCTTCTCATCGGTTTGCACAACCTAATTCTCCTCCTATTAATAATTCTAAATTGTAAACTGGACAAGATTTTAATGCTCCATCTTCGAATATCATTTTAGCATTGGAAGCATTACCATCATAGTATTTGCAATCTTGATTATATAAGAATTTTATAAAATATGGGTCTTCATTTAGTAAGTTATTTACTCTATCCATTATTATCTCTTGATATTCAATAGGATAGGATTCAATGAATAATTCTATTACTCTTTTTTCGTATTCTTCATAGGTTAAGGGGTATTTCTTCGCCATAATAATCATTCAATTTTTATTAGTATTTGGAATTCCTTATTTTCATTAACAAATTCCAACACATCATTTATTATCCACTCAACTCTGTTTGCGGATTCAATGTATTCTTTTCTTTTGTTTTGTGTTTTTTTATGATCCTGAAGGTGAATCTTCTCATCGGTTTGCACAACCTCTGAAAACATTCCCCTTTCATCAAACGGATCCTCCTGTGCGGATACCTGTCCTCTCCAGCTTAACAAATAGCCCACGCCACTGTAAGCAAAGCCGACATCGGTAACTCTGGCATCTCCGTCACGGTAATATTTCAGTTCAAGATTATAAAGATTGTCTTCTGAAAGATTATTTGAACTACCTCAACTTTGTAGAAGTTGAGGATTCTTACTTCACGGGCTGTATACTCCTATGAGTATAGGATTACCGTGCTATCCCC
>CACZNW010000053.1 GCA_902782595.1 uncultured Methanobrevibacter sp.
GCTTGGTAAACCTTATTCTCACAAGAGAATAACAGCCCAAGAATAATATTACAAAATGGTAAAAAAATTAAGTAATAGACTATAATAGTGGAGAAGAATTCAAATATTACTGCAATACTATTAAATTAAATGAATATGAATCATATGTTCGAAACTGGTTAAAAAAATATAATCTTGGAAATTTTGTTTTTATTTATTCTACTGGATTCAAATTCAAAACTCCCTCAAAATTATCGGCTGAAGAAATTGACCTTATTGAGAATGAATTTGGAGTTACCTGTAAAAGGTATTCAATATCATGCAACAGCAATGATATAAAATATGAGTTTTATCAATAAATTCGCTCAAAGATCTGAAAAAAAATAATGTAAAAACTTTCAGGAATGTGCATGAAATTTTCCCCCATCAACAAATATAAATAACATAACAACATATTAATATAATTAAAAAGAACCAATGGACTGAAAAAAATGACAAAAACAACAAAAATCTTAACAATACAAGACCTATCCTGTTACGGCCAGTGCTCAATAACCGTGGCACTGCCTGTAATCTCAGCATTCGGAATCGAAACAGCAGTACTGCCTTCAGCCATTCTTTCCACACACACTTCAGGATTTTCAGGATACACAGTCAGAGACCTGACAGAAGATCTTCCTGCAATCAGAAAACATTGGGAAAAAGAAGGAATAACCTTCGATGCCATATACACCGGTTTTATAGGATCAATAGAACAATTTGACTACATCAAAGACATTATAGAATCCAGATTAAATCCCGGAGGACTTGTTTTCGTTGACCCTGCCATGGCCGATCATGGAGAGTTCTATAACGGTTTTGATCAGGATTTTGCTGATAAAATGGGAGAGTTATGTAAAACAGGAGATTACATCCTTCCAAATACAACAGAAGCATGCTACTTATTACATAAACCCTGGAAACCCGATTTTACAAAGGAAGAAATGTTAGACATGGCAAAGGAACTTTCCGCATTTACAAAAAGACATGTCATCCTGAAAGGAGACAATCATAAAAAAGACCAGTTAGGAATGATTATACTGGATAAATCCGAACCTTCAAATGTGGAAATCGTATACAACGATAGAGTTGACTATGTATCCCATGGAACAGGAGATGTTTTCGCCTCCACATTCGTTGGAGCAACAATGACCGGGAGAAATCCATCTGAATCTGCAAAAATTGCCGGAGAAGTTACCAAAAAAGCAATAGAAGAAACTCTTGATGATCCAACCCACACATACGGAGTTAAATTCGAAAAAGTAATTCCGCAGATTCCGAAAATGCTGAAATTAACAACACCACCCATTTAAAATATAGGGAATTCTCGAGATTTCTTAAACCTCCACCAGGTTACCTATTCAACCATTTCCAAACCATAACAATTATTTTTTCCTTTAATCTCAAGCAATATCTGGAGCCTGTTTCTGGAATTGCAAAACAGTTTAAAGACGGCAATAATTTGGAAATCTAAAAAAAAAAAACAGGACGGGAAAATTATAAAAAATTTCCCTTAAAATTTTATCTATTTTTTACGTAAAAGTGGAACTAATACCGCTACAAATATCGCAATAACCAAAACTATAATTGGAAAACCTGTACTGTCCATTATAGTTTTAGTTTTATTGTTAGGTTTTTTATCCTTTTTGGCTTCTTTAGTAACTACTTTTGTTGTTTTTGTAGTTTTGGTTGTAGTAGTAGTTGTTTTTTCTTTGGAAGGGGAATCATCTTTTTTATCATCGGTTTTATCACTACCGGTTGAATTGTTGTCTCCACTGGTACTGTTTGATGCAGTTGTTGCATTTGAGTTTGTATTATTGTTGGCAGTACCATTGACTGTAGCAGTTGTACCCAAAACCACATTGACCTCTTCAGATGAGTTATCATCTTGTGAAGTACCTTCAACTGAAGAATCATCCTGTGAAGTACCTTCAACAGATGAATCGTCCTCAGTTGCTTTTAAAACATCTCCGGTTAAACTGCATGAAACTACAAAACCTGTATCAGCCGTTCCGTTGACAGAGGATGAAAAGTCCTTGGACTCGACAACAGAAATGTTATAACTTCCATCACCATCATCTATATCAAAAGCAGTTTTCCATGAATTTGCACTAGTTAAATTAACAGTATCCACAACATGACCGTCTTTTAGGAGATTTACAGTTATTATATCACCTTCATCTCCATTCCATACAGCTTTAACAGGAATTGAATCAGTTGCTGAAATAACTGCAACGGATACAATTAAAAATAATGCAACAAGCATTGCTGCAAATATCTTTTTATACATAAATTATCCCTTATACATCAGAATATAATAAACCTGTAGCTCTGCTTACAAAGAACGCGAAGTA
>CACZNW010000054.1 GCA_902782595.1 uncultured Methanobrevibacter sp.
GTATACTACGCCACCAGTTTTAACGCCTATCGCACCTGATGAGATGTTTGCAGTCAGATTAATAAATTTGGAATTGAGTATTGTAAGGGCTTTTGCTTTTTCCATATGTATTGCAGGAGTATAGTTTGAAACCATATTTGCAAATGTGGCGTTGTCAATATAACCTTCACCCTCTTTAATAACAATCTGGCTACGTTTGTTAGGTGTGTCTGAAGCGAATTCTGTGTTGTAGAGGTTTAATTTACCATTTCCAACATATATTGATGGGCCGACATTTCCATAATTATTAGTGAATTTTGAATTGTTGATGTTTGAAACATTATTTAATATGGCTACGGCTCCTCCCTGGGTTGCATAGTTGTTGATGAAAGTGACATTGTTCAGTGTTACTGTTCCTTCTGTGTATATTGCCCCTCCGTTATCCGCATTACCGTTGATTAAGATTAAGTTGCATAATGTGACATTGTTTGCATTAATGGCAAATATTCTTGATTGGTTGTTTCCATCGATTGTGCGGCCGTTACCGTTAAGAACAAAGTTACTTTTGTTGATAATAATTCCGTCACGGTTATCAGTTTCGTTGTTGAATTTATAGTTGTGAGTTAAATCCACAACATCTTTACTTTTTATTTCATCAGTCAGATTGGTGAATGAATCATCACCTGCTGTGTAGATGTCATTTTGAGTAGTTTTAAGGATATCTGAACTGTCACTAGTTGCGATATCCTCTTCAACTGTTTCTAATGTTTCTTTGCTGTCATCGCCTATTGCATCGTCGGTGATGCTTTCTGCTGCACAGACTGCTCCCACCGACATGATTAAAATAAGCATGACAATCATAATTTTTAAAGTTTTCATAATTATCACAATTAAATATATGTATAAAATCGTTATTTAAACATTTATATTGATGATGATACAAGATTGAACATTAAAATGCAAATATACTCTTTTGAAATTAACTATAAGTGAATGTCAAAATTATTAATATATTAATTTTTAATCAAAGGGAATATTTTTCTCTTCATTTTTATTTTCTAACTTAATCCTCAACAAAGTATTATAATAAAATACGGACTTGGGAATTATATTTAATTCAACACCATATTTTTACATTTATTTAAATCAAAACATAATTTCATCGCAATATTTATATTGATTGAGTAATAAAAATAAAATCGACTCATTTGAGTTATAATTTTATTAACTAAAAAATTAAAAAGAGGTGAAAAAATGGGTGTAGGAGATATAATAGGAGATGCTATATCATATCCTTTTAAAAACATTAAAGCATTGGTTTTATATGTAATTTTAGGTATAATCGCCGGTGTTATCGGAGGTGCAACTGTATTCGCAATTGCAGCTTCATTCTCTTCAAAAGGTTGGGCCGGATTTGCTTTTAGCGGATTGACTATTGTAGGATTTATTGTATTTATTCTTGTGATTTTCTTGATTGAAGGATATGCATTAGACATTATCAAATATGGTATTGAAAGAAGAGATGACAGTCCTGGAATAGACTTCGGAAGACAAATAGGAAACGCTTTAAAATTAATTGTTGTTACCATTGTATATTACATTGTTCCTGCAATTATTGTTTTCGTTTTAGGTCTTTTCCTTAGAGATTGGATACTTACCGTAATCAGTATAATCTTATTTATCATATTTACTTTAGCTAACTTTATGGCTAAATGTAGATTAGCAAAAACTGATAGTTTAGGTGAAGCTTTAGCTATTGGAGAAGCTATTGGAGACATCTCCAAAGTAGGATTAGGTAAAATAATTGCAACTATTGTTATTATTGCCGTTATCTTAGTAATCATTGCATTTATTATTGGATTGATCAGTGGCGTTAATGCTACCGTCGGCAGTATTTTATTAGGTATTTTTGCAGTTTACTTCGTATTCTTCTATAACAGAGCAATTGGTTTATTATACTCTGAAGCATAATCAAACCAATCTTTTTTTTATTTTTTTTTGTCAAAAAACTATTATATGGACTTTTTTTATCTACTTAACTAATTAAGGCATGTAATATTAACGTAAGGGATTATTATTTAATTTTTCAATTCCCAAAATATTAATAGTGATTAACAATATAAAAGTTAATTGGTGAACATATGGAAATATTTACTAGTAGTTTATTTCAATTGTCTGTGGTAATTATTATCTTTCTGGTTTTAACCGTTTTAGGCAAAGTCATATATCATACATTAAAAAATAAGTATGGAAACTCCATAAGTATCAATGAATTATTGCCTGAAGATGAGGTTCATACTTTAATACAGGTTTTTTATTTAATTTTGATGGCTTTGTGTGTTGTAAATATTTTCTATTCTCTTATGGGATCCGGAAATGACCTGTATTATTTTGCAATATTCGACATTGCACTTTCACTATATTTTGCAATCACATTGGATATGAGTTCCTGGAAAAATAGGGTTATCTGGTTGATATTGATTCCATACGGATCTTTGGTTTATCCGTTATTTGGTCTTAGTTTGGTAATTTTTGCAGATTTTATTCATGCTTTCATCTTTATATACTTCGCAAAACTTAATCTCGATAAATTTGTAGAATATACCAATTCAAACGCTTTGGGGATAACTATAATATTGTTATTTGCAGTAATTTTCGCAGGGTTTTTCATAACACAATATTCTGAACGTGTAAATGCCTTGGATTCCCTTGTAATTGTTTCCAATCAATTTACAGGTAATGGGTATTCTGTTTTTGGAAATTCTATTTCCGGCAAACTCAACAGTTTATTGCTGGTTTGGGGAGGATATATTCTTTCTGGAGTGGGTGCTGCAACATTAACTGCCGCACTTTTAATCAGGCATTTCAAAAAGGAATTTGAAGAATTAAGAAAATTGATTGATGAAGGGGAGGAAGAATAATGGGTATTGGATGGGTATTTGTTTCCATTTTCCATATATTGGTTGCAATTGGATTTTTCACTGCTTTAGCATATATTGCAAAATATATTGTTAATAAAGGAAGATTAATAGCTCGTTTTAAAAAGTCAAGGCTTTCAAATCCTCAGGAATACTTTCCTTCCGAAGAGATTTTCCTGTTAAAGCAGGTTTTTTATTTGATAGTGATATTGGTCATTATCATGATTTGCCTATATCTGACATTTGATTGGAACGAAGGTTTTAATTTCATATATCTTTTGGATACTGTTGTTTCCCTCTATCTTGCTCTTAAAATGGATAAAGATTCCCTAAAGGATAAAGTGTTATTATTCCTGTTAATTCCATTTGGTTCCATAACTGCATTATTGTTTGGAGACAGCATTGTTGCTTTATTGGATTTGACTCATATTATCGGATATCTGTATTTCATTAAAGTTTACTTCCGTAAATTTATTGATTATAGTGAAAATAACGAATTGGGAATAGCTATAATATTGTTATTTGGAATAATACTTGTTAGTTTTTTATTCACAATCCTTGTTGAAAAAGTTTCTCCTATGGACTCCATAACCATGGTTTCCAATGCATTTACAAGCAACAGTTTTGATGCTTCAGGAAAAAACATAATAGGTAAACTTAATTCGCTGGTATTAGCCTGGAGTGGTTTCATCTTATCTGGTGTCGGTACGGCCACTTTGGCAGCTTCAATAGTAAATAGATATGTCTCCCGCCAATTTGGTGAAATGAAAGATTTGGTTAAAAAGAAAAAAGAAGAGAAGTAATTCCCGAATTCCTCCAGGAGTATATGCTATTTAAATCCGTCTTCACACAGGGTGTTCCCGTTAATCGTATATCAAGCATGTTTTTTTCATGTCAAAAGTATATCCCATAACTTTAAAGACTATTAAAAACAAAGTTATGAAAAGGTTAAAGTTATCTTGAAATTCAACGAAAAAATCTGCAGGCCATTGATTGTTCTAAATTTGATTATGTATCATCTGCAGGTCTGTATGTTCTTCTTATTATGCAAAATGACTGCAAGATGGAGTTATAATGCAGTCATGTGATGAAACAGTTATTGAAGCTTTATCAAATGCTAATATTGACATATTGAATTAAACAGCAAAATAAGTTTCATGTTTTATGAATGTGATGGAATAATATATATTATTTTAAAAACTAAATTATTATTATGAGAAAGTTTTTGAATGTTGCATTTAAATCCCAATGGAAAATAATTTTAGTTATTTTTGTATTATTAATTCTTCAAACCATATTTCAAATGGAAATAATTGACCTGTTCAGCGATGCTTTGACAGGAGTTAAAAAGCAGCAAATCGATTTGCTTTTCAAATCCGGATTATATATGTTAATATTCACAGTCTTTTCAATGATTGCCATGTATGCAGTTTCTCTTCTCTCGGTAAGGGTATCTTCAAATGCAACATTCAATATCCGTGAGAAAATCTTTCATATTCTAATGAACCTGTCTGATGATGAAATTGGCAAATTTAAAATTACGGCGCTAATTACCTGGTCAACAAGATCGATGTCCATAGAACAGGGATTTATAGTGATGTTACTTGAACAGTTAATGCTGATTCCGTTCACATTCATAGCAATTCTATATGAAATAGCCTTGATTGACGGGACTTATGCCATATTCTTTTTAGCATTTGTTAGTATTCTTGCTGGAATCCTATTTTGGAGAATGAAACATTTTGTAGAAATATTCTTTGTAATTAAAAAGACATATGGAAAAATAAACCGATTATTCCTTTCCAAAATAACTAATATAGCCAACAGCATCCCGTTTAAAAAACGGGAGGGAGTAGTTGAATTTGAAGATGCATGTAAGGATTCATATGGTATAAGCGTCAAGTATCTTTTAAGTCAATATTACCTTGGACCACTATTATTATGGGGTTTGTATGTTCTTGTTTTGATTACATTGGCAATAGTTAATTCTGGATACTCCATTGGCTTTGAAACTGACAGTATAATTGATTCATTGATAATTCTGGTATATGTTGCCTACTTCATTTCCACCCTGACGATTATTCCGTCATTGATTGATAAATGGCCAAGTGCATATACCAATTCAGTGCTTTTAGAGGACATCTTGGATCTGGAAGATAAAATCATAAAATCTAAAAACACAAATGATAATCCGAAAAGAATAGAAATTGTAGAGGAAGACATTGCCAAAGAGGATAATGGCATATGGGCTGAAAGAAAAGATATAAGCCAAAAATTCACCAGAATATTAAAAGAGGATAGGACTAAAGTAATAATGTCCATGGTCTTAATTATGGTATCAACATTGTGTATGGTTTATGCCCCTAAAGTTGCAGGAAAGACGCTTGATTTATTGATTTCTAATTTGAATTCATCCAACGATATTGCTATCTACACTAATATTGCCTTGCTGATTGTTTTGTATTCTGTTGGATTTCTGTTTAAATTACCTTCGAAGAGAATCATGGGGATTATTGGTGAAAAAGTAGCATATAATTTAAGAATGGAACTGTTTGATAAGATTGATTTTGTCAGTTCCGGATTCATTCAAGAAAATTCAAAAGGCCATATTCTATCTAGAGTAAACAACGATTTAATGTGCATCAAGGAGTTCATCTCTTTTCGATTTCCCGAAATCTATGCGCAAACATTGTTGATAGCTTTTGTATTAGTGTTGATTTTAATGACAGACTGGAGACTGGGTTTAGTATATCTGGTGATATTGCCGATTTATGCAATCTGCTTATATATATGTCATGTTAAATCTAAAACCAATTTTAATGGTCATCAAAAGCATCTGGGGCGAATGATGGGTTATTTTGAAAGAGGACTTGCAAATCGTGATTCATTCCATGAAAAAGGGTTTGAAAAAATCAATCAAACTGTAATTGTCTATTATAGGAAATCCAGAAACATTGCTAATATTATGGAGCCTATTGCAACCTTTTTAACAAATATA
>CACZNW010000055.1 GCA_902782595.1 uncultured Methanobrevibacter sp.
AATCTCATAGGCTAGTGGCACAGCTTGGTTAGCGCGCTCGGCTGATAACCGGGAGGTCATGGGTTCGAATCCCATCTAGCCTACTACTTACTATTTTTAAGGATTTTTAGCAATTACATAACAACTTTTTTTAATTTTGAATTCTCCAAAACAAATATATATCATATTCTACATAATTTAACCTGAATGTACAAAAAGTAGGAATGATGATTAAAATGTGGGAAAAACTGAATGAAAAATTTAAAAAATACCCTGCACGACTGAGAGTCGCCGAAAAAATGATTGAACTTGGCCTCTCTCTTGGAAAAGATGGCAAAATCTACTGTGGAAACTTAAAAATCAACGACAAAGCACTGGCCACAGCCGCAAAAGTCGACAGACGTGCAATAAAATCAACAATAAAAATAATACAGGAAGATGAAGAACTCTACAATCTTTTCAGCAACATCATGCCTGCCGGAACCCTTCTCAAAAACATTGCCAAAAATCTGGAATTGGGTGTAATCGAAATCGAAGTGGGATCTCAAAGTGAAGGAATACTTGCCCGCACTACAGAACTGATTTCAAAAAAAGGAATAGATATAAGACAGGCATACGCTGAAGATACGGAACTTCAGGAAACACCCCTGTTAACAATAATTACTGAAAAACCGATTAATGGTGACGTAATCAATGAATTTTTAAAAATAAAAGGAGTTACAAGAGTCTCAATCTATTGATTCTAGATGAGCAATTCTTGCTTTTTCCATTTCTTTATCTTCTTCTTCAAGAACATCCAAAAGTTCTTCCCAAGCTTCTAAAGATTCTTTAGCAGCTTCTTCGGATAATTTTTCAATTGCATAACCAGCATGGATTAAAACATAATCGCCAACCTCTACTTCAGGTAAAAGGTCTAATTTTGCTTGTTGTCTTGCTCCACCAAAGTCCGCAACTAACCAATTGTCCTCTCTGTTAATTTCAATAACTTGAGCCGGTGCGGCAATACACATAAAATTCCATCTCCAAAATAATTTTATATTAATACTATTAAAAGTTAGTATTATATAAAACTATCTAAAGAGGATTTAAATGAAAAATATTGTTATCGGATCCGGTCCCGCCGGAAGATTGGCATCACTTGAACTTGGAAAATTGGGCGAAGAGGTTACATTAATTGAAAAAAACCATATAGCCGGAACCTGTTTAAATGAAGGATGTATGGTTGTCTGTGCACTAACCGACATTACAAAATTCATCGATTCAAACAGAAGGTTTAACAATTACGGATTTATTAAAAGCCAACTCGAAATTTCTTATGAAAAAATAGTTGAAAAAATCACTGAAACCCAGATTATGCTACGAAAGCTTAACCAGATGGAAAACGAAAGTGTTGGAAACAATATTATTTACGGCGAAGCAATTATTGACGGCAGTGCTGTTGAAGTGAATAATGAAAGCTATGAATATGACAATCTCCTCATTGCAACTGGAGCCAGACCTTTTATCCCGGAAATTCCGGGAAACGAATATGGATTGACAAATAAAGACATTTTAAAACTTGATGACATCCCCGAAAAGCTAAACATTATTGGAGGAGGCATTATTGCCTTTGAAATAGCCAACATCTACTCCACACTCGGCAGTGATGTCAATATCATAGCCCGAAGCAGTGTTCTGAAAGAAATCAGTACTGAAACCAGAAGATACGTTTTAGAAAAAATAATCCCTGACGTCAATGTTTATGAAAATACTTCTGTAAAAGAGGTCTTTAAAAATAAAGTACTGACCGAAGGTGGTGCTGAACTTGAGGGAATTCCATTTTTTGCGACAGGCCGAATCCCTAACAGTGAAATTGCGAGTGGAATTGTTGAGCTGAACCAGGACAATACAATCAAAGTGGACGAAATGATGAAAACAAATGTTGGAAATATATATGCTGCAGGTGACGTTACCGGAGGATATCAACTGACACCAGTAGCGCGAATGGAAGGCATCACAGCTGCAAGGAATATGGCAAACTACCCAAATAAAATAAGCTACGATTGCATTCCTCAAACATTAAGTTTGAACACGGAAGTGAGTTTTGTTGAAAATGAAAAAAGTGATTTAAATGATGAAAATATTGAAACAATCAGATTTCCTGGAATCAGCGGACCTCACGCATTCTGGAACATACTTAGCGGAGACACCGGATACACTGAAATAGACTTTGATAAAACAAAAAATAAACTGAACAGGATAAATCATATATCCCCTTCATCTGTAAGTGATATTGCTTACCTGTCATACCTGATGAGAATGGATTACGATTTGGATGACTACAGTGAGTTTATTGAAATTCACCCTTCAACCGACACCAATTATAAAATTATTAAACATATGTGGTTATGAACCAACCACAATATTATAATTTTTTCAAAATGTCTTCTGCAAGGTCATCGGCAGCTGAAAGACATTGCTGGCCGTAAACCAGAGCTTTTTTCTGCATGGAATCATAATTTTCAAATGCTTCATCTATGCTTTTACAGACATCCTTCACTTCAGATTCTATCATGGCTCCCTTGAATACTCCGGCCATATTCTGATATCTTCCCCATTTAACACGGGCAAGGGCAACAATAGGTTTTCCGTTGGTGAAGGCCTCTTCAAGTGAAACACCGTCGTCTGTTAAAACCGTCAAATCGGCGAATTTAAACAGGTGATTAATCCAGTCAATATATCCGGCATATATTATTTTTTCCTCATCAATAAGTTCACCATATTCCTCCTTAAGTGGAAGTCCCACCAAAACAAGATTGTATTCATCAGTTTTGTCGGCCACAATGTTTATTGCATCGATCATACCCTTAAAGATTGATGAACCTGAGGAAAATACAATAGTTTTTTTATCTTCATCAAAATTGGAAAATTCCTTTAATTTCTGAAGTGCAACTGCTTCATCCCCGTCACCCATGTTTTCAGCAAGAGGATAGAATGCCTTGGCTGTGTTTTTTGGAAGTTCATCCCATCTGAACATGTTCAGTTCAGGCAGAATATAGCACTGATTGAATTTGGGACATACCTTTGAATCGAGAGGGGTGGAAATTAAAGAGAATGTTGGTTTTCTTGCAGCTTTACCTCCAAGTGATGCAACAATGGCACCGCCGCCCAGCACTCCAACTACAAAATCAACTTTCAGTTTCTTAATGAGACTTCTGGCCTTGAATGTGGCCATGAATAACTTAACTCCACCCTTCAGTGCGGAAAGTTTGGTGGCCGAATGTCCTCCTGCATGAGGAACTGAAATTTTATGCCATTCATATCCGTGTTTTTCAAATAGTGTGCCGTGTGCAGATGCATCAAGAGCTATTTCACATTCAACACCTTTTCTTTCAAGGGCTTTCATTGCATTTAAAGCAGTCATTGCGTCACCGCCCAACCCTCTTCCGGTGACGATAAATAAGCATTTCATAAAAATCACATTCTTTTATCCAGTCTTGGAATTTCATTACGGGAAACATGTCTTCTATAATGGGATGCATATGGATTGTACAATAATCTTCTAAAACCTAATGAGATGAGAAGCGGACTTGTAATGTTATACTGTTTGTCTTTTAAAATCCATTTTCTGAAAAGGTCACCCAGTCCCCCTCCGGTTAAAACATCCATGAAGTAATCTCCAAATGTCGGGTTGAGAAGTCCCAATTGTTGTCTGAAAAATACTGTTAAGTTATTTCTTCTGACAAATGCAATCAGTGCTGTTGTTAGAATGCCGAAAAGTATTACTGACCATAATCCTCCAATCAGGTAGAATGCACATCCTAAAGCCACTCCGAATGTATGGTTTCCAACTTCACCCAGCATGATTTTTCCCGAAAAGTCAAGTGGTGAGTATGCAAGACAAACTACCAATATCAGTAACGGAGTGTAGATTGCCGGAAGTTCGGAGAATTGACCGGAACCCACTACCAGCATGACCAGAATGGTTAAAACTGACATTATAATTGTTACGATACAGGTTGATCCAGGCTGCATGTCTGAAATATTTAATGGCTGAACCATAAGGGCAATGAATACTGATGATATTCCAAATCCCTGGATAAATCCAACAATCATGACAAGTATAATTCCGATTCCTCTTGAAATCTGACCCCATTCAATGCCAAATCTGGATTTTTTCCTTCCCATTATATCATCGATAAGTGCAAAAATACCTATAATCAAAATAAGATTGTTGAATCCCGGCAGCATGTAAAAAGACAATATTAAAAATGGAATTATACCTACAGCACGTGGAATTCCTCCTCTGACATTAGGGAAAAGGTTTCCCAAATATCCTCTTTTTCCTAAAAACCTGAAAATAATGTCTATTATTGCAGTGCCCAATGCAGTTACAACAAAAACAAATATTAATGCAAAAAGTATCGATGTATAAATCATATTATCATTTATTATTTTTAATTTTTCTTAATATATAAATTTTTAAGCTATTTCATATCGCAAAATTGCAGCCACCCCCCCAAGGCTTTCCAATTGTTTTCCGCCTTCATGTTCACTGCTGATAATCATCACATCCCCCTTCATATTCTCAACCATCTCAATATCCTCACTCATATTTTCACCGGCGATTTTGGTGTCAAGGATTAAAAGTTGGGAAACAGCACCCAGATTAATTGCATTTCGGGTTTCCTTAACTCCATATGCTATTCTGGAGGAATTTTTGGAAATCTGAATTAACAGGTTGTTGACAGCACCCATCTCCAGCGCCACACGGTTTTCGGAGGTGAGCTTTTCAACTGTTCCCTTTTTTAGAACTTCGCTGATTCCGTTTCTTCCGCCGGAACCTGTTGATTCTATGATTGAAATTTTGGCCAAATCAGAGTGTTTGTCTTTAAGATAATCGTAAAAATCGTTTTTAACAAACCCCGGTCCTGCAATTACTATGTTTTGAATCGAATCGAATTTGTTTATTGAATCTATGATTTTTTCATAGAACTGTATGATGTTTTTCTGTCTGTTTTTATCAATGATTCTTTTACCTGAAATGTGTCCCTTTATCGGACCGTAATATTCAATTCCATACTGTCTCATCAAACCAAGCATTGCAGTGTCATCCTCCAAAACGACAATTATTGCCGAGAGTTTTTTAGATGATTCAATTGCTTGATTAAGCCTGTCGATTGCCCATTTTGGCCATCTTGATTTTTTAATGGTCAATGGCATGTTGAGCTTGACTTCCAGTGTATGATGGGAACCCAGAGGTATCAGATCTTCAGGACCCCGTGTGATTGTTCCGGTTAATCTAAGTTTGCCTGTAAAGAGATGGAACGATATGTTTTCAACATCCAAATCAAGAATGAATGTTTTTTTAACACCCCTGTCGCTTCTGAGTTTATCTCCAGTGTTGTCCTGGATTCTCCGTGTTGTTTTAGATGATGCATTGTCTCCAATTTCTATGATGTGCGAGAGATGCCACAAGTCATCAAGGGTTTCGGGGAAAACTTCAACTGTTCCTTCCTTTTCATCTTCGTTTATAATTTTCATAATTTTCCAAACTAATTTATATATCTAATAATTAATAAAGTTATTAATGATTAAAATGAATGTTGGAATTATTGGCGGAAGCGACGGTTTGGGAAAAACCCTTATTTATTATTTTAGAGATGAGTTTGACGTATATATTAGTGCAAGAGACCATAAAAAAGGTAAAAATATTGCAGATGAATTAGGCGTAACTTATATTGAATCAAATGCAGGCATTGCAAATATCAGCGACATTCTGATTGTGGCCGTTCCTATTCAGCATACCTGTGATGTTATTCGTGAAGTTGCTCCTTTTATGAGAAGCGGGTCAGTTATGGTTGATGTGACTTCAGTTAAGGAGGATCCTTCCCGGACAATGGCAGAGGTACTGCCGAACAGCGTGGATTATATTCCAACCCACCCCGTTTTCGGTCCGAGAACCACACGTCTGGACAATCAGGTAATCGTTCTGACTGCAGACAAAAAAGGCGAATGGTACCGGAAAGTTTACGATTATCTTTCAGACAAGAACATGAGGATTATTGAAACCAGCGCCGAAAAGCACGACTTCATGATGAGTATTGTTCAGGTTTTAACCCATTTTTCATTTATTTCAACTGCATCTGCCATTGAGAAACTGCGGGTCGACATATCCGAGACTGAAGACTATGAAAGTCCCATTTATAATCTGATGATTGATATGATTGCTCGTATCGTATCCCAGAATCCTTATCTGACCTATAATATCCAGTCCATGAACAACAATGGTCCAAAGATTAGAAATACCTTTGCCGAGGCGGTTCTGGAGTTGAGAGAGGTTATCAACAATGGGGATGAGGACGAGTTTATTAACATTGCCATCAGGGCAACCAAGCATATGGGAGACATTACCAATGCACTGGGTAGAAGTGACAAGGCAATCGGTGCCCTGAGTTATGAGTACAGCTACCTCAATGATTCCATCGGGGAGGAAGTTGGTCTGAAGCATATCTATTCCGGAAAGGTACACGTTGGAATTCTTGAAAGTCTGGATGACAAGACTGCAGTTTTAAGAGATGGAAATAAGATTAAAAAGCTCCGTATTGCCAATATCAGAATTCTGCTTCCTGGTGAACTGTACCAGTGGAAGATTGAAAACCTGAAAACAAAAACTTCCTCCATCAGCTGCGTCTTTTTAAAGGGAGTTCATGTTGAAACCATTGAGAATACTGTGATGAAACTGGACAATATCATTGACATCAGACTGATTGATGCTTATGACGGCCCCCAGATTGATGAAGGATATATAAGTTTAACTTTTGAGGTCACCGCCCTAACCAAAGAAGACATTGCGGGAGTTAAACAGTTGTTCACCGGTTTTGGAGGAGTCATCAGATAATTGTTTTATATAATACGAACAAATATTAAAGTGTCAAAAAGTAATTAAATTTTAGAATTCAAATTTAAGTTTTAATATTAACTTTTTTTTATTATATAGTTATTTAAAATATTAATTTAATAATTTAGAATTTTAAACTATTTTTTTAGTCAAATAAAGTGTTTTAAACTGTTTTTGAAAATTCACAAAACCGAAAGGTTTATATAGTAAAACATACACAGATAGTTTTGTCAATAAAGTTACCAAAAGTAACAAAAAGATTTTGACAAATTAAATTTACAAAACATTACAGCCAGGGAGATGATAAACATGGCACACAAAGAAATCACATTAAAAGTTGCAGAAGCAATCTCACAAAAAGACGTGGGGCAGGGCATCGCAAGACTTGACCCTAACATCATGGAAGATTTGGGAATCCCTGAAAGATCCCTTATTGAAATCACAGGTGAGAGAAAAACTGCTGCAATCGCACTTCCCTCACAAACCGACATCGGACTGGGAATCATAAGAATCGATGGACTTGTACGTAAAAACTCCGGTGCAACAATCGGTGGAGAAGTCACAATAAAACAGGCAAAAGCAACCGAAGCAAAAAAAGTCGTTCTGGCACCAACAGAAAACAACATCCGTGTAACAGGAGATGTAAGAGGCCTGTTCGTAGGTAAAGTAATGGTACAGGGAGACATCATCGGATCACAAATCAGAGCACCAAAACCAAGTATGAACATGGGTTTCGGAAGCATATTCGACGACCTGATGGACTTCACACCTGCTATGAAGGAAATTAAGTTCGCAGTTGTATCCACCAATCCAAAAGACATTGTAATCGTCGGTCCGAACACCGAAGTCCAGCTTCACGAAAGTCCAGTTGATGTAAGTAAAATTGAAGGAGTCGGAAACCTTGTTGACGTGAGCTATGAAGACATTGGAGGGTTAAAGGAAGAAGTTAAAAAAGTAAGGGAAATGATTGAAATTCCTCTTAAAAGACCTGAACTTTTTGAAAAACTGGGAATTGCCCCTCCAAAAGGTGTGTTAATGCACGGACCACCAGGAACCGGCAAGACATTACTTGCAAAAGCTGTTGCAAGTGAAAGTGATGCTCATTTCATCGCAATAAACGGACCGGAAATCATGAGCAAATATGTGGGAGGATCTGAAGAAAACCTGAGAGAATACTTTGAAGAAGCTGAGGAAAACTCACCTTCAATCATATTTATAGACGAACTTGACGCAATTGCTCCAAAAAGAGAAGAAACAAATGGAGAGGTTGAAAGAAGAACCGTTGCACAGCTTTTAACACTGATGGACGGACTTAAATCCAGAGGCCAAGTTGTGGTAATCGGTGCAACCAACAGACCCGACTCACTTGACCCTGCACTTAGAAGACCTGGAAGATTTGACCGTGAAATAGAAATCGGAGTGCCGGATTCTGAAGAAAGAAAAGAAGTGCTTGAAATCCACACAAGAAACATGCCTCTCTCAGATGATGTTGACCTTGATAAAATCGCAAATACAACACATGGATGTGTAGGGGCAGATCTTGAATCATTATGTAAAGAAGCTGCAATGAGAGTAGTCAGAAGAATACTTCCCGAAATTCAGAATGATGAGGAAATCCCTAAAGAAGTCATGGAAAAGATTATCGTTACAGGAGATGACTTTAAAAATGCACAAAAGGAAATCCAACCTTCTGCACTAAGAGAAGTTCTTGTGCAGATTCCCGACATTGGATGGGATGACATCGGAGGTCTTGATGATGTAAAGCAGGAACTGAAAGAAGCCGTTGAATGGCCGCTGAAACATCCTGAAACCTTTCAGCGACTGGGAATAAGGCCGCCAAAAGGAACCCTGCTTTACGGAATACCTGGAACCGGTAAAACATTGCTTGCAAAAGCAGTGGCAAGTGAAAGTGAAGCAAACTTCATCTCAGTTAAAGGTCCGGAACTTCTATCAAAATGGGTAGGTGAATCCGAAAAAGGAGTTAGGGAAGTATTCAGAAAAGCAAAACAGGCATCTCCAACAGTGATATTTTTCGATGAAATCGATGCAATAGCCACCATGCGCAGTGGAAATGATACTGATAGCGGTGTGACCAAAAGAGTTGTAAACCAGCTGTTAACCGAAATGGACGGCCTGGAAGAGCTTGAAGATGTAGCAATCATAGCCGCAACCAACAGGCCTGACATTCTGGATCCGGGTTTAATGAGACCTGGAAGGTTTGACAGACACATACAGGTTATGGAACCTGATGAAGAGACAAGAATATCAATCTTTAAAGTGCACACCAAAAACATGCCTCTTTCAGATGATGTTGATCTTGAAAAATTAGCTAAAAATACAGAAGGTTATGTTGGAGCAGACATTGAAGCCGTGTGCAGAGAAGCCGCTATGCTTGCATTAAGAGATGACCTTGAAACAAGTGAAATTCCATACAAATACTTTAAAGAAGCAATCGATAAAGTTAAGCCAAAAGCTACTGGCAACGACGAACAGTTAGTTCAGTATATGTAAACCGGGAAGTTATCAAACTTCCCATTTTTCCTCCATTTAATTTTCTATACCATATTTAAGAGGAAGGATTACAGAAAATCCTTCCCACCTCCAAATTAAATAATCATCACTTCATCATTTATCAGTTCCGTTAAACTATCCTCTGAAAGGATTTGAACTGGTGTAGGTTTTACCGTCAACAGTGAGTGAGTAGTCACCGTATTCAATATTGCCTGAAACTTCAAGACCGGACAGTGAACTGTCACCTGTCAGTGTCCAGGTTGAACCTTCGCCAACATTGACTATAGAGTTTCCGGTTGAGTTGACAGCACCCTTGAAGTTGGTGTTTTTCATGTTCCAGTCAAGAGAACTTATTGAATCCACAATAATATCTCCTTCAATGGTTTCATCAGCAGTATTCAGCTGACAAACCCCACCGTTAGAACCTTCATTTCCCCACTGGTTCTGTCCGGAGGATTCCAAAAAGACTCCGCTTTTATAGTTGAATTCAGTTTTTTCCAAGTTGATTACACATGCAGTGTTTGTAATATGAAACATTGGAGCCTCACCCGCATCGGGTGAATCGTCGGCTATTGAAAGTTTGGAATTTTTAGCAGCGAATGTTGAAGTCCCAACATCTGCATCCCCGCTCATGCTCTGATAGATGAATATTCCTCCCAAATCAACATATTGACCTTCATCCTGTCTGTTTCCCTGAGCGTAACCGGTCAGGTCACAGTCCATTAATTCAATTGAGTTTTTACCTTCAATGCATGCGATTTGTGAAACGTAAGCGGTTCCCTTTGTTTTTTCAACTGTGATGTTTCCTGTTGAATAGATTAAAGGTGATCCTCTTCCACTTTTTTTGCTTACTCCTGTGTTGATTTCAGAGTTTTTAACATGAACCTGCCCTTCGCCACGGTCAGTTGCAAGTGCAGCACAGCTTTGACCATCGGTATTGATGACAACATTTTCGGCATTGATTATTCCGTTGTAAGTTGCATCCAATCCTCTTGACTTGTCCGAATGAGTGGTTATTTTCACATTTTTAACTGTTGCCTGAGTTGTTCCTTCAACTGTAGTTTCACCAGGTTGACCCCCACCATTTTCATCAGGAGGAGACCCTCCTTCACCACCCATAGCTTCAGGTGGCTGTCCACCGTCACTACTGCCCTGTGCTTCAGGCGGTTGACCCCCGGCAGATGAAGATTCCTCTGTTTGAGAAGCATCGGCATTGGTTACAAAAATTCCGTTTGAGCCTTTGGAACTGGTTTTGATTTCAACGTTTGAAATGTCCAATGTACCGTTTGTATTTACCAGAACTGCTGAGTTGATTCCATAGAAATCCGCATCATCACCTGTTGATGCAGTATCTCCTGTTTTATTAATTATTGAATTGGCAAGTTTTAATGCACCATTGTTTTTAATCAGAATTGTGTTTTCATCGGCATTATCTGTGTGATAATTGCCGTTAGTTTCATCAAGACTCTGTGAGTCAACAACAAGATTTCCTCGGTCTTCCAGCGCATTTGCATCAATGCTGATTTCTCCACCGCCCGAAGCATTGGAATTTACCAGTGAAAATGCGGCTATGCAGATCATTATTAATATTGCAATAATTGCAATCAGATATTTTTTGTTCATAAAAGTAATAACTCGCAGCTAATATTTAAATATTTTGAATATATCATTCAAGATTTTTACATAATCCCAATTAATCATTCAAAAAAAAATGCTTCAGCTTTCCAATCAAAATGAATATCGAAAAACAACTGAAAAAGTAATGAAAGCATAAAATTCAAAAAACAATTAAAATTGATGGTAAAAAATATTAAAAAAGTTTTATCATCCTTGTTTAAGCACTGGATGATAATCCAGTGCTAATTCGGTATTTTTTGGATTAATTGTTAAGATTTGTCAAATATCACATGGATATTTTGAACAATCTCATTGAGGTTGCTAAATGAGTTAAATATTGATATGGATTATAATAATTTATTCATAGGATGATAATCAACAGGGTCAGTACCTAATGGTTTGGCCGCTTCAGATATGAACATGTCTGTTTGAGCGACCGCTGGAAATGCAATGTCTGCATTTTCAATTGGTCCGAAAAGAACAAAATCCCCCGCACACATTACCTGTACAATATTTGCACCGATATCACATACTGTGAATGCAGTTTTGTTTCCTTCTTTTTTATACTCTCTTAACCAGTCCCATGCTGACGGCACGTTGTGAATTCCTGATCCGACCGGATATCCCCATTTTGCCTTTTCGGCAAATGAGGTTCTAGCAGCAATGCCTGCACCTTGTCCCAATGGTGTTACTGCTGTGTCCATCATGAATTTGTCAATTCCACAGTCTTCAGCTACTTCAAGCAAACCTTTTTCATAGGCTCCATCATCCCCATTTTCCCACATGTTCATTTTACCTTCAACTGTAGCATTCATTGGGTTGAATCCCAGTATAATTGAAGCGGAAATGTTTGTTTCAGCAACTGCATCCAATTCAGATTTGTCTGCCGCCATATTAATGGAGTTATAAATTGCCCTTTCAGTTAGTCCAACTTCATCTGCATATTGCGCACCGGCAACTCTTGCATCACCTGATGTTGAATCTATGAGAAATGGAGCATCGCAGATATCAGCAATAAATTCTATATATTTTGGCAGTGCTTCAACTGTTTGTCCGAAGACCTGTACAATGTAGGGATTACCGGTTACATCTGAGATGGAAGCCATGTCATTGACTAATTTTTCTGCCCGGTCTTTATCGAAATCCCCTGTTAATTCATCATTAAGAATGTTGTGTCCACCGTAAAAGATTGTTCCCGCCAGAACTGTAGGGTATTCTCCCGGCTGTCCACCCATTTTGACTCCTGCGAAGTCAAAAACTACTTGTTCTTTATCAAATTTAAACATTTATGTTAACCTCTTTATTTTTAGACCTAACTCAATCAATTTTAATTTATAAAAATTAAAGTTAAGCCACATAACATTTTTTACACAATATTATATAAAGGTTTCTATAAGAATGATAAAAAATAATACCTGAAAATTAAAAATTATTTATAATATTTATTGAACAATTATACAACATTTAATTAAAATATACTTTATAATTAAACAAATAAATATGAAAATAGGTAAAATAACTCAAAATTTAACAAAAAAATAAAAAAATCAGATATTAAAGTCAGTAATAACTCAATTCCTTGAGATTCACATTTTTTCTAAATTCAATGTCGTCAGAGTTTGGAGGTCAATCCGTTTTTCTTAAAAAATCCAGGACATAACCACAGTATAAAGTTGGAGTTTTATCAATTGGTTCTACCCTAACAATACACCCCCAATAATCTGTTTAACCAAAAATTGTAAGCTGTTCATTTAAATAGTAATGCACAAACAGACATGAGAGAACTGCAAAAGAAATATATAGCAAATATAACAATAGGCAATATTATGAGTGAACATATCATCGAAGCATTGGGAAAAAGCCAGATAACCATCAAGAATGGAAAAGTAGTTGAAGTGACAGAACCCGAAGTCAAGTACTGTCCCCTTTTTGACCACCATCGGGGAATCAAGAAACTCACAAAAACAGTAATCGCCGAAAACATTCAGTTCAGAATTGATGATTTTGGAATGTGCACACCCGACAGACAGTTGAGAATGAAAGACTTTTTGAATTTTGGAATATCAGAGATAATGTGTACACTGCTTGATGAAAACATTATTGACAGTGTTGTAATGGTGCTTGAAGGCTGCGGAACAGTAATCGTTACAGAACCTGAACTTGTTCAGGGAATCGGAGGACGAGTTTCAGGACTTGTAAAAACAAGTCCAATACCGGAATTATTCTATGAAATCGGCGAAGGAAACATTGTTTATCCCGAAACCGCCGACATAAATCAGGTTGATGGTATAAAATTAGCCATTAAAAAAGGATTTAAAAATATTGCAGTCACCGTTGCCCTTGCCGAAGATGCTGAAAAAATAAGAAAACTTCAAAAGGAAACCCCTGACATCAATATTTATGTTTTTGTAGTTCACACCTCCAAAAAAAGCCCTGAAGAGGCAAGGGCTCTGTTTGATGTGTGTGATGTTGCAACTGCATGTGCTTCCAAATACATGCGTGAGATTGGAGAAGCTGAAAGCATTAAGACTGTAGGTCAGTCAATACCTATTTTTGCAAGAACTGAAAACGGCAAAAGATTTCTTGAATTGCGTCTTGAAAGAATCGGTGGCGAAAAGCCTAAAAAGGATAATCCGGATTTGCCTTATCCTTTAATTTAATTTATTTTTTACCTACAGCCGTGGCAGAATTCTATCCTGTCTTACCATCCAGTTATGGAAGTGTTGCTTTTTATATTCAATGAACGGGAATATAACGCCGTCGACCCTATATTTTGGATTGTATCCGAATATGTTGATGTACTCTGCAAGGTCACTGCGTTCATTTTTCAATGCTATTGTTACATTGCGCAGTGCCTTTGTATCGTCAATGGCTCTGTGAAAATTAACTTTTTCAATGCCATAATGGCTGACCGCATCCGCCAGTTTATGAGGATATTCCTTCCTGTCTTTTAAAACTGTCAGTGTGTCAAGCCAAAAGACATTTGAGACTATTTCGTCAGCTTCATCTGGAAAATGTCTTTTAAGCAGCATATATAGAAATGACAAATCAAACTGACAGTTATGAGCTATCATTAATGTTTCAGGAGTTAATCTCTCAAAAACATCCTCTGCCACTTCCCTTTCACTGACACCATCTGATTTTAGCATATCATCTGTAATTCCTGTGATTTTTGTAATATTGGATGGAAGTTCTTCTCGGATATTTATAAATTTGTCATAATCCTCTATTATCTTCCCATCTTCAACAGTCAGCATAGCAAGTTCTATGATTTTACAGCTGTCGCAGTTCAAACCGCTTGTTTCGGTGTCAAAAAATATTATCTTCATAACAAACACTTTAAATTAATTTAATCATTAAAAACTTTCAAGAGTTTTATTCAGCACAAAAAGTGCGGTGATGATGTTTTAAACTCCCCAGTCCCAGATAACTGTAGAAAACTTTTCTAACAAGAATTATATTTTTGATGACATATATAATTTTTGAAAAATTTAAATAAATTAGGGGAGTAATTTTGAAGTATATGGCTTAAAATTGATAAATATCCAAAAATGACAAATACTAGAATGATTTGAATTATATGGAATCCTTAAAATAATAATGTCAAAAATCCTCCCTGTTCAACATAATATTTTTTCTTTGGAAAGTTATCGGATACAACAATCAGAAAAAGATTGATATACACTTATTAATTTCATGATAGAATAACTTCTATATATTAAGAAAAACAATAATTAAATGATTAGTCAATATAATTAGAGGGATGATTTTGACTCAAAAAAGTGAAGCTAAAAAAGGCAATATCACTCCGGAAATGGAGTATGTTGCGGAATATGAAAATATTGATGTGAATAAATTAGTTAAGTTAATCGACAAGGGACTGGTTGTAATTCCCAAAAATATCAGTGGCCATTCAAAACCCTGTGGTATCGGGGAAGGTTTGAAAACCAAAGTCAACGCAAATATAGGTTCATCATCCAAAATTGATGATCTGGATTTGGAAATCGACAAGGCCAAACTGGCTCAGGAATACGGTGCCGACGCCCTGATGGATCTCTCAACAGGGTCTGATTTGAAGCTGTTCAGAAAAAAAATAATGGATGCTGTTGATTTGTGTATTGGAACCGTACCTATTTATGAGGCAGGTGTTGTGACACTTGCCAAAAACAGGGAAATTGTTGACATGGACCCCGATGACATCTTCAGAGCCATTGAAAACCAGGCAAAAGAGGGAGTGGATTTCATGACCCTTCACTGCGGAATCACACGTGACCTTGTTGAAAAACTTAAAAGTGCAGGACGCATGATGGGGATTGTAAGCCGTGGAGGAACATTCATGGCCTCATGGATTAACCATAATGAAATGGAAAACCCCTTATATGAAAATTACGATTACCTTCTGGAGATGGCCTATGAATATGACATTACACTTTCTCTGGGAGACGGACTGAGACCGGGCTGTTTGGCAGATGCAAGCGATATCCCTCAAATTCAAGAGCTTGTAAATCTGGGAGGCCTTGTTAAAAGAGCCCAGGATGCCGATGTACAGGTCATGGTCGAAGGTCCCGGCCACATGCCCCTAAACCAGATTAAAGCGAATATGGAGATTCAAAAAATAGTATGTCACGGCGCTCCGTTTTATGTTCTGGGACCTCTGGTAACTGATATTGCACCGGGTTATGACCACATTACCGGAGCAATCGGAGGAGCAATAGCTGCCACTGCCGGTGCAAGTTTCCTGTGTTATGTAACACCTGCCGAGCATCTCTCACTGCCAAGTCTGGAGGATGTGAAGGATGGAGTTGTTGCATCCAAAATAGCTGCCGAAGCGGCTGATGTTGCAAAGGGTTTACCTCAGGCATGGGAGCGTGAAAGGACAATGGCTAAAGCCCGAAGGGAATTTGACTGGGAAAGACAATTTAATCTTGCTATTGACAGGTCAAAACCAAGAAAGTACCGTGAGAAATGTGAACTTGACGATGATGAAATGTGTGCGATGTGCGGAGAATACTGTGCGGTTAAAATAGCAAAAGGTGATTTCTAATGAAATATCAGGAACTGGTGGACGTTTACTGTGCACTTGAAGCAACAACAAAAAGACTGGAGAAAACCCAGATTATAGCTGATTATCTCAAAACCCTGGATTCCGATACCATTGAAAAGGTAGGACTTTTGATACTGGGCGTTGTTTTTCCGGCATGGAGTTCGGAGGAAATCGGAATCGGAGGAAAACTGGTTGAAAGAGCAGTTGCCGAAGCCGTTGGAACAACACAGTCCGCAGTTGAAGATGCCGTTCGTGACGAAGGAGACATAGGTCTTGCCTGCATCAGATTATATGCCAAAAAATCCCAGATGACATTCTTCTCACAGCCCTTGACAATTGATTTTGTATTTAACAGCCTTCGCAAACTGTCTCAAATCAGCGGGTCACGCTCAACCAACCGTAAAATTGCAATCCTTCTGGAACTGCTTTCACAGGCAAGTCCGACAGAAGCCAAATACCTGACACGTACGATTACAGAAGAGTTAAGAATCGGTGTCGGCGATGGAGTGGTTCGTGATGCAATAGCACAGGCCTTTGACATCGACAAAAAAGTTGTTGAAAGGGCACAGATGCTTACCAATGACTTTTCAGTTGTTGCAAGAACCGCCAAGGACGAAGGCAGTGAAGGTCTGGAAAAACTCAATTTAACACCCGGAACACCCGTTAAACCAATGCTTGCTCAGCTGGCGCCTCCCCTTGATGAAATCATTCCTGAAATCGGATGTGCGATCTGTGATACAAAATATGACGGGATAAGACTGCAGGTGCATCGAAACGGCGATGAAATTAAAATATTCACACGGAGACTTGAAAACATTACACATGCACTTCCCGAAATCGTTGAACTGTTTAGCGAACATCTTCCCCACGAGGACTATATTGTGGAAGGCGAAGTAATAGCTACAAGAGACGGGAAACCTCTCCCGTTCCAGAACATCCTGCACAGAGTGAGAAGAAAACACAATGTGGAAGAAGCTATGGAAAATGTGCCGTTAAAATTATACTTATTTGATGTGCTCTATTACAAGGTTTCAATGATTGACGAACCTTTGAAGGTCAGAAGAAAAACTCTGGAAGACATTGTTGACACTTCAGTTGACGAAATGAATTTAAGCACAATGATTTACGGAACCGCAGAAAATATCCCCGAAATCCAGAAGCTGTTTGAAACATCAATCAAAGAAGGACATGAAGGAATCATGATCAAGGATGCTGGAGAACCATATATTCCCGGTCTTAGAGGCAAGAAAATGCTTAAATATAAAGCGGAACCAGAAACTCTGGATATGGTTGTTATTGGAGGAACATATGGTATCGGTAAAAGAGGAGATTTCGTCGGGTCTTATTTGGTGGCACTTAGAGATGAAAATGATGATTTTAAAAGTGTGGCCTATGCAGCAACAGGTCTTGACGATGCCACTCTTGAATATTTAACCGGTAAAATGAAGGAACTTGAGATTTCAACCAAAGGCCGTGAAATTAAGGTTGAACCGAAAATCGTTCTGGAAATAGCTTTTTCAGAGATTGTGGAATCACCTGAATATGAAACCGGATACTCATTAAGATTTCCGGTTGTTAAAAATATTCGGAAGGATAAAGGTCCGATGGATGCGGATACTGTTGAGCGATTGATTTCCATGTATGACAGCGGAAATTAATTGCGGATATTTTTTAACTTGAGTTTCTGGAGATGTTCTCTGGAACAGCCAGTGAATAATTGAACTACCAATAATAAACACTTTTTGTTGCAAATAAAAATAATTTAACAAGTTAAAGTAAATATTGACTGGTGTGTGAAATTTTTTAAAACAGCATCAATTTAACGAAGAAAAATCCTAACATCTATATTTACTCCCAAAAACAATTACAAACCATGGAAATTACAGATGATAAATTATTAAAAATAGCGCTGATAACTTCGCTTATTGGTATAATCGGCCTGCTTGCATTTACACCAACAATTGAAGTTAAGGAAGTTGACATTAAAGATATTAACAGAGGAATGATAGATGAAGAGGTAAGCATTGATGGAGTGATAACGGATATTGCCCAGTCAAGTTCAAAGACAAGTTATTTTCTAACAATCAATGACGGTGAAGCGCAAATCCAGTTAATCATATTTGAAAGTCAGGTTGCAGAAATACAATCGAAAAATCTTGATATCGAAGATTTTAAAGGTCACAGAGTTCAGGTCGTGGGAACAATAACACAGTATAACTCCGAACTTGAGCTGATTTTGTCAAGCGGCGACAGTCTGAGGATTGTGAAATAACAATATCTTTTTATTAATCAAAAGACAAAAATTAAACATAAAAAAATTATAAAAGGAATTTAATAATATGTCTGATAAAAAAAGATTATTCGGAACTTTTGGAGTTAGAAGAACCGCCAATGATGTTTTAACTCCAGAATTTGCATCAAGACTCGCAGCCTCCTACGGTACCCAGATTAAAGGAACCGTGGCTGTTGGTGGAGATACAAGAACTTCTACTTTAATGTTAAAGCAAGCAGTAACTGCAGGTCTTTTATCAAGCGGATGTGACGTGGTGGATTTGGGAGTTCTACCAACTCCCGGCGTTCAATATGCAGTTCGCAAATATTACGACGGAGGAGTGATGATTACCGCTTCACATAATCCTCCCCAATATAACGGACTTAAATTTTTGGATGAAGACGGTATCGGAATACCTGACGACATGGAAATAGAAATCGAAAAACTCTACTTTGACGGCGAACCAGACCGTGTGGAATTTTCCAAAATCGGAGAGCTTTATCACAATGACAAGATAATTGACGAATACATTGATGAAGCTGTCAGCAAAGTCGATGTCGATGCCATTCGTAAAGCCAATTTAAAGGTTGTTGTTGACTGCGGATCAGGTGCGGGATGTTTTACGGCTCCTTATTTAATTAGAAAACTTGGATGTGATGTGACAACACTCAACTCACAGCCGGACGGATTTTTCCCAGGACGTAACCCTGAACCGATTGAAGAAAATCTTCAGGAACTGATTCATGTTGTAAAAGAGCTTAAGGCAGACATAGGGCTTGCTCATGACGGTGATGCTGACAGAACCATCTGTATTGATGAGAAAGGTAATTTCGTTTTGGGAGACAAGACTTTCACCCTTGTTGAAAAGCAGATGCTTAAGGAAAACGATGGTGGAATCATTGTCACTACCGTTGCAACCTCACAGGCAATATATGATGTTGCAGACGAGTATAACGGTGAAGTAATTGCTACTGCCGTGGGAGATTTGCTTGTTGCAAGAAAACTAAAAGAAGAAGATGGTCTGTTTGGTGGTGAGGAAAACGGCGGTTTGATTTTTCCGGATTTTGTTTACGGCAGAGATGCAGTGATGACCGTTGCAAAGATTTTGGAAATTGTTGCAAAAGAAAATAAACCATTATCCGAACTGGTAGGTGGATTGCCTGTGTATTATGCAAGCAAGATGAAAATCGAATGTCCTGACGATGAGAAGGAATTTGTCATGACAAGCATTGCCGAAGAAATTCAGACAACCACCGATTTTAATCTTGATTTGACAGACGGCGTTAAAATTTTAAAGGATGACGGATGGGTTATTATCAGACCTTCCGGAACCGAACCTATTTTCAGATGCTTTTCAGAGTCCGATTCACAAAGAAAAGCGGATGAAATGACAGAGTGGGGAATGAGTTTGATTAAAAAATACAAGAAATAATTTCCCATCACTTTTTCTTTTTATTTTATTTGAATTTATGAATAGTTAAAATTACTTTTACTGTCGAAAGTACTTGTTTGGTGAAGGTTACATTTAAAATAATAATATTTCATGATGAAAATCACTTATTTTGACAGTGTCAGAAGTATTCAAGACATTCTTCTTTTAGGAAAAATGCATCTTCATTGTCGGGATTTCTTAAAAGCACCTTGTTGAAGCTGTCAACTGCCTCTTCAAATTTACCAAGCTCCATCAGGACAACCCCTTTATTTAAAAGAAAGTCAATATTATTTCTTTCAAGTGATATTGCCTTGTTAAAGCATTCAAGTGCCTCATCCAGTTTTCCAAGGTCGATATATGCATTTCCCATTCTGTTGATTGCTGAAGCATCCATTTCCGAATCGTCCAAACATACTTCAACAGCTCGGTCAAATGACTCAATAGCTTCCTCAAGCATTCCCATGTCGGTGAGGAGGTTTCCCCTTGAGTTCCATACTTCCGGATTTTCCCCGTCGATAACAATGAGTTTGTCATATACCTTTAAGGCATCATCATATCTTCCAAGCATTTCCAGGATAAATCCTCTCCAGTATAAAACGATAGGACTGCTTGGACGATAGTTATAAGCGAGATTACTTACCTTAAGTGCTTCGTTGATGTTTCCTGAATTCAGAAGGGCAATTGCCTTGTTGTTTAGGATGTAAATGTTGTCCGGTTCAATTTCCAGTGCCTTGTCATAGCATTCTATGGCATCAATGAACCTTCCAAGCCTTGATAGGTTATCCCCCTGTTTGTTTAAAAGGTAAACGTCATGAGGATCCAGTCTTAATGCGGCATCATAGCACATTGTTGACTTGTCGAATTTTCCGCTGTCAAAAAGAATATCAGCCCTTTTTGTAATCATGGCCTTTTCGTCTATCTTGTCTCCTCTCCAGTCGTCGATGTGGATTTTTTCAAAATAGATTATCTGGAATTCCTCGTTCGGGTCTATGCGTCCCCCGTACATTTTTTTAAATTCCTTTAACATGTCATTTGAGTCTTTAAAACCTTCCTGTCTGGCCAGTTCATCATTACCCTGAATTTCCGAGAAAGGAATGCTCTCAATATCTGTGACGAAAGCTTCAAAAATCTTCATTTTTTCCTTTGACACCAGATTCCAATAACAGTACAGTCTGTCACCTACCTTAAGAGGTGTTTTCCATGCTTTACGTATGGTGCGGGTTTTCTTACCCGTGATTACATCAATGTCATTGCTTGAAAATGATAAAATCGGCATTGTGTACACTGTCCTTTTAGATTACCTGCTCTCCGAATTCGGCTGACTTGACTTTGACGATGCCATTGAAATTTGGTTTGATTTCACCTGCAAGCTCCGCCAGGTCATGAGGGTTGGGGACTTCAACCTTTTCCAGTGCAGGGTCGAGAACATTTCTGTTTCTAAACTGCTGAATGGTATAAACATCGGATTTGATTTCATCAACAATATTCATAATATCCTCTTTTGTGTGTAGAGTCGGAACGAATGTTGTTCTGATTTCAAGGTGGACACCGTAACTGTTTATCAAGTCCATTGATTTTTTAACCTCCAAACCTATATCCGCTCCGGTGATTTTACGGTATTTTGAAAATGGAGCTTTAACGTCAAGTGAGATGAAATCCAACAGATTCAAATCCAGGATTTTTTTGAGTTTATCCGGATAGATTCCACTTGTATCAAGCTTTGTTTTCAATCCGATTCGGCGGACGTAAGTCAATATTTCAATTACAGCATCTGTCTGAACCAGCGGTTCTCCGCCGGAAATTACAACAGCGTCCAGAAAATCAGCTGAAGAATCTATTTCCTGTCTGATTTCTTCAAATGATTTTTCACTATCATCATCCAGAAGTTCCACGTTATGACAGTACCTGCATGCCAGCGGACATTTGGACATGAAAATGACCAATGACATGTTGGCGTGGAATTCAACGGAAGATATAATGCTGCCGCCGACAAACATACTAGCTTAAAACCTCTTTTAAAATTCCTATAAATTTCTTATCCTCTTCAAGAGTGCAGATGCTTATCCTTATCCAGTATTCATCCAGACCCTTGAATGAAGTGCAGTCTCTTACGATGACTCCTTTTTTCATAAGTTCAAGGGCAAGCTGGCTGGCGGTAAAACCTGTGTCCTTCACATTTATAAGCATGAAATTTGATTTTGACGGAAAAACCTTCAGACCGTCAATCTTTGATGTTTCATCATAGAGATACTGTCTGGATTCTATTCCCCTTTCAATTGAATCGGCGATATAATCCCTGTCCCTGAATGTATTGAGGGCTGCTGCAAATGATAATCTTGTAAGTGAAAAGACCGGTTTGATTCTGTGCATGTATTCTATGATTTCTTCGCATGCAAGTCCATAACCGATTCTCATACCCGCAAGACCCAATACCTTGGACATTGTGCGGATAATAAATACGTTATCATATTCGTTGATTAAATCTCTGTTTGTAACTTCGGAGTATTCAAAGTAAGCTTCATCAATAACAATTAGAATTTCCGGATTTTTGGATGCAATCTCGGATAAGACTTCCTTGTCAATCAGTGTTCCGGTAGGATTGTTCGGAGTGCATAAAAATATCATCTTTGTTTTTGAAGTGATTGAATCATAAATTGAATCCTCATCAAGTCTGTTCTCATTTAAATCCCATTTTGCATATACCGGTTTTGCTCCGTACTGCTTTAGGAGGTATTCATAATACATGTATGACGGTAGCGGCACGATGAATTCATCCCCCTCATCAATGAATGTTTTTGCAAGGACATCTATTATTTCATCAGCCCCGTCTCCCCCGATAATTACCTGCGAATCCCTGACACCGGAGTAATCTGCGATTTCTGATACGAGTTCATGGAGCTGGGATTCGGGGTATCTGTTGATGGTGCCCAGTTCCTCCGTAATTGCCTTTACTGCCTTTGGAGATGGTCCCCATGGGTTTTCATTTGAACCCAATTTAATGATATCTTCTTTTTTCAGATTGAAATCAGCAGCGATCTCATCCTGAGACCTGCCCGGAACATAAGAGTCCATTTCCTCTACGATTTGTCTTGCCTTCATATTAGTCTTCCTTATACTGTTTGGAAAGTTTCACATAACGGTCCGCATTGTTTTGAATCATTTCAATTTGTTCAGGAGTGACTTCCTTTATCCGTTTTGCCGGAACTCCCAATATTAAACTGCCTTCGGGAAATTCCTTTCCTTCACTTACAACCGCTCCGGCACCTACAATTGAATTTTTTGAAATGTGGGCTCCGTTAAGGACTGTTGCATTCATTCCAATTAAAACATTATCCTCTAGTATGCAGCCGTGAACGACTGCACCATGACCCACAGATACATTTTCACCGATTTTTACCGGAAAACCTTTAGTACAGTGAATGACACAGTTGTCCTGAACATTGGAGTTGTTTCCAATTGTTATGGAATCCGTGTCTCCCCTTACAACGGCTCCGTGCCAGACTGACACGTCCTCGCCCAATTCCACCTGACCGATTACCTGTGCGCCCGGACATATTACAATAGATTCTTTGTTACTTTCCATTAATATCGCCATTATTTATGTTTTTTATTTTTATCCTGTATGATATGATTCTGTTTTACCAGTACTCTTGTATCGGAGGGTACATCATCATATAACAAAACCCCCGAACCGATTGTAGAGTTGTAACCTACCTTAACACCCGGAGAGAAGCTTGAGTTGATACCTGTTTTAACCGAATCCCCAATGATGGATCCGAGTTTACGCCTTCCGCTGTCAATCATCTGGTTTTTGATTTTTGTTTTAACCGGCCGGTTGTCAAATCGCAGATTTGCAATGTTGGTTCCCGCTGCGATGTTGCAGTTTGAACCTATTACTGAATCCCCGACATAACTCAGGTGACTTACATTGGTATTTTCCATAACGATTGAATTTTTGATTTCAACTGCATTTCCAACGTGAACGTTATCGCCGAAATATGAATTGCCCCTTATGTATGAGTTTGGACCAATGTCACAGTTTTTGCCTATATAGACATTGCCTTCAATGTACACACCTGCCCGGATTATACTTCCCTCATCCAGAAATATTTCACCGTGAATATGGGCTCCCTCCTCAATGGTTCCCCTGATTTCTGTTTTTATCTGACTTATGAGCTCTTCGTTGACTTCAATCAACTCCCATGGCCTTCCAACATCAATCCAATCCTTATTGGTTGTGTGACCGATGACCTTTTTGCCTTCAGCAATCTGCAGAGATACTGAGTCTGTGATTTCATATTCTCCCCTTTGTGAGATTTCTGTTTTGTCGATTTTATCAAAAATGTCTGTGTTGAAAACATAAATTCCCGCATTGACCAGATTGCTTGGAGCCTCTTCTTTTTTCGGCTTTTCAACAATGCTTTTAATGTTTCCATCTTCAATTTCAACCACCCCGAATGCAGAAGGATCTTCAACCTCGGTTAAAAGCATCAGTGTGTCAGGTTTGAGGTAATTGAATTTTTTGATGATATCATTTATAATCTCATCATCCAGAATGATATCCCCATTCAAAACTATTAAACTGTCATCTATGAAGTCTTTTCCATAGCTGATAGCATTGGCTGTGCCCAGAAAGTCCTTTTGAGTTTTATATGTAATGTTAACGCCGAAATCCTTACCATCACCAAAGTAATTCCGAACCATTTCTTCCTTATATCTTACTATTAATAAAATATCTTTAATACCATTATCTCTTAATGATTCAATATTATATTGAATGATTGGTTTTCCAGCGACCGGCAACATGGTTTTAGGCTTTGTAAGTGTTAATGGCCTCATCCTAGAACCTTCACCAGCACTTAAAATTATTGCTTTCACTTTTGTAATCCCCTTAAAAAAATTATATAATAATAATATATATTTTACTCCTTACCTATTAAATAAATTTTGTATTGACAAATAATAATCATTAAATAATATGTTTAATATAACTACAATCATATTAGCTATGCTAATAGCAAAAATATAAAGGAGATAATAAAATGACCATATATGTTTGTTTACATTGTGAATACAGTTTTGATTCCGAAAAAGGCGATCCAGCATACAACATTCCTGCAGGAGCAACTCCAGCAGATATGCCTGATGATTGGGTTTGCCCAGAATGCGCAGCTTTAGGAAAAGACGCATTTATTGCAGAAGATGAAAAATAACTTTATTCATCTTCAATTTTTTATTTTTTTTATACAACTTATTTTATTTTAATTGACGATATTACTTTTTAAGTTAATTTTACTATTTTTAAAAATATTTATATAAGTTAATAGGCAAATATAATCTTAATACAACTTAATTTTGTATTAATAATATATTATTCTTAAATTTAATAGTGTGGGAAATACAATGCAAAGAAGGAAAAAACTAATTATAGCTATTCTTTTAGTAATTCTCGTAGGGCTTTTAGCTTCAATATATGGAGCATTGAATACCGGTCCGAATTTAACAGAAGAGGATAAGGATATACTCATATTAGCTGCTGATAAGTACGAACAGTCAAACGGAGGGGTGGATATGGCATTTATGATCCACTTGGAAAACGGAAGTTTTGAAAACTACACTCCGATTTATCCAGGAGATATGACACATCCTACACAACCCGCATCCAGTGCCATAGGCGGAGGTAAGATGTTTTTACACGATTCGCTTTATGATGGTGTGGAAGACGGTATGCAATATGCAAAGGAAATTGTCGAATACAACACCAATATGACCGCAGATGCCGTTGTTGTTGTTTACGATGAAGGTGTAGACAATGTCATTAATTCCGTGCAGCCTCTGGAAGTGGATGGTAAAGTAACCAACCTAAGCGCAACAGACATTATTCGTGAAAATGACGCATACCAAGGATACTCAGGTAATGAAGGAGTTACCGGTACAATGTCTCGAGGTGATGCAGTAATGGTACTTGTTAAAGCACTGGCTCAGGCAGCTGCAAATCCTGATAAAAAAGCTACTATGATGCAGGCAGCACTGGAAGAATATTCCAAAGGAAACATTATAATGCAACCTGAAGGTGCATTTACAAAATTACTTGCTACAAAAGGATTAGAATCTATTGGCTAATAAAATTATGAAAAAATCTTTAAAGAAAATTTATTCAGTTTTCTTTAAAGAACACTTTTTTATTAATCGGCATTATTGCGGGAATTATCAAATTATAGCCTACTCCCAGATTTTAAAAAAAAATAAGATTAAGATGACAGAATCATCTTATAAGTTTTCATTAATTATTTTTACACAGATGTCTCTGATTTCTTCAGCCCTTTGAGTGTCACGGGACTCCAGAGTTATTCTAATATAGTCTTCGGTTCCGGAAGGTCTTACCAATACCCAGCTGTCATCACCAAAAGTTAATCTGACACCGTCAATTGAATTTACATCAGATATATCATCAAATACACTTTTCAGCAGTTCTTCCATATTTTCCATTACTTTGATTTTTGCTTCCTTAGAGCAGGTTATCTTTTCACGAATGTTAGGATAAGACGGGATTTCTGCCAGCAAATCAGACAGCTTACCTTCTTTTGAAACTATCTCAGCCATTCTCAAACCTGAAAGAATTCCGTCGGGACACATACAGAAGTCAGGATGCAGCCATGTACCTGAAGGTTCCCCTCCGAATGCAGCATTTTTTTCTATGATTACTTCTGCAACATTAACATCACCAACAGGAGTCCTTATAACCTCCCCGTTTACTGATTCATCCATACACAGACCTGCATCCACTGTTGTTACGATATCTCCGTCAAACTGTTTTGATATCAGTGCAAGAAGTGAATCAAATGGAGAAATATTTCCTTTTTCATCAACTGTAATCATTCTATCTGCATCACCGTCATGAGCAATTCCCAAATCTGCTCCGATAGCTACAACAGTTTTCATTAATGTCTGGAGGTTTTCGACATTTGGTTCGGGATTGCGTCCAGGGAAAAATCCGTCCGGTTGTGAGTTTAGTGTTGTGACTTCACATCCCGCCTTTCTAAATACTAAAGGTGATATTTCGCTTCCGGCTCCGGATGCACAGTCAATAACCACTTTAAGACCTTCTCTAATGTCAACCATATCCACCAGGTCATCGATATACTGACCCTTAATTTCCTCATTTACGCTTAATTTTCCTATATCCTGCCAGCCAACTGAAATGTATGATTTGTCTGCATATATCTCTTCAATTTCACGTTCCTGTTTTTGAGTATATGCCATTCCGTTTTTATTCCACAGTTTTATTCCATTGTATTGTGAGGGATTGTGGGATGCTGTAATCATTACTCCCGCATCTGCATCGAGTTTTTCAGTGGCATATCCCACCAATGGTGTTGGAACCATTCCTATTTCAATAACGTCAACCCCACTTTCCAAAAGTCCTGCAGATATTGCCTGTTCAAGCATTTTATTTGTTGTACGAGTATCATATCCAACAACTACAGTACCTTTGTTTTTAAGATAATATGCAAGTGATTTGCCAACGTTCAGTGCAAGCTCACAGGTTACTTCAGAACCTATTTTTCCTCTGATTCCGGATGTTCCAAAGAGTCTTTCCGCCATAATTTCACCTAAGCCCCGAATTTGTGAGCATAGTTCATCAAGTCCATCATGATGTTCATTACGTCAGAACCTCTGATTCTGTTAAGTCCTCCTTTGGCACATGCCCTTTCTGAAAATTCACATACGTCATCCACTCTAACTTCAGGACCTCTAATAATAACAGGTACAGGGTCTCCTGAGTGATTCATTACTGATATTGGAGTTGAATGGTCGGCTGTGAGGTAAATGTAAACATCATCAAGTTTGATTATTTCGCTCATTACAACTTCATCAACTTTTTCTATAAATTCCTTTTTTTCTCTGATTTGGCCGTCGTGACCTGCTTCATCGGCTCCGTCGATGTTTATCAGGAAAAAGTCATGATCTGAGTTTTTAACCTGGTCAATTATGGTGTCACGAATGTTATCCAGGTTTGTGTCAATTCCACCGGTTACATCATCCATTTCAATAATGTCCATTCCGGCAAATCTTCCAATTCCCATAATCAGACCTGTTTCCGCTATGCATGCTGAGTTAACTTCATATTTTTCATTGAGTGATTCTACAACCGGCACTTCTCCGGCTCCACGTGGAATAACTATGTTTGCCGGCGGCTCACCTTCCTCAATTCTTTTTAAGTTAACGGGATGGTCTTTAACCATTTCATATGTTTTAACAACCAGTTTATTTAAAATGTCTGCTGTTTTGGCAGCTTCCTCAGAGTCGTCCAATGGTTTAACCTCTTTTGGTCTGTTGCCTTCGATTTTCGGATCCGCATCACTTACCTTGTCAGACAATCCTTCACCCCTGAGCACCAGAACTGCCCTGTGGCCGGTCGATTCTTTGAAGATTATTTTAATATCAGGATAGTCCTCCAGAACCATTGTATTTAATTCGTCAACTATCTGTTTGGTGCCTTCCTTGATTCTTCCAGCACGTCTGTCTGTAACGATTAGATTCTCATCTGCAGTTGAGAAGTTGCATCTGAATGCAATATCTCCTGGAAGGACTTCCACACCAACCCCATTTGCTTCAAAGGGACCCCTTCCGGTGTAAACTTCATAAGGATCATATCCTAAAATGGACAAATGTGCAGTGTCACTTCCAGGGATGATTCCCGGAGCAATTGAATCCATTATACCAGTGATTCCTTCAGCTGCCATCTTATCCATGTTTGGAGTGTTTGCAGCTTCAAGAGGAGTTTTATTTCCCAGTTCCTTAATTGGACGGTCGCCCATACCATCCATAATCAATATAATACCTTTCATCAAATATCACCTTTAAAATAATATATTCAATAATAATTTTAGTATTTAATAGTTAAAATAATTTGTTTTATGGAACTTATGGCACTGTCAAATTATGCAAGTAAATTCCATCATTAATCTATTAAATATGCTGGAATTCCTCCAGTAAATGTACAATTTTTTCATTACAAACACGACTATCTTTAACGAACCAGTCCAAAATTAAAAAAAAATATAAATCGAATAGATTTTAAATCAGTAAAATTCCAACAATAGCTCCTACAATGGTAGCAAGAAGATTTACGTGTTCATTGGTTATGAATCCTCTGTTTTCAAAAACTGCACCTAAAATACTGTCCATAAAACAGCCGATTGTACCTGAAATAATTGAAACCGCAACTGCAGACTCGGGGCTTGGAACTATTCCCAAAAAGAATGCTGCAATACCTATGATAGCTGCACCTACAATCCCAACGGCAGTTCCCAAAACTGAAACCGCACCATTGGTACCCGGATCCACGCTTTGAAAAGTAGTAATCAGTCTTGGGTGTTTGTCCAGTACTCCAATTTCTGAAGCCAGTGTATCTGAAGTAGCCGTGGCGATTGCTCCAATAAAACCTCCAACAAGAGGCAGGTAATATCCTCCGAATGCGGCCATAAAACATGCCACAACCCCATTTGAGATAACATTTTTTGTTGTTCTTCTTCCTTCGAACTGACCCAGGGATCTTTTGTATTTTTTAGAGTATCTTGTTGCAAGAAGTGACATTACAAGAAACAACACGATTAAAAGCAGCCAGCTGACACCTGCTGAAAAGATTATCACCACACCCATGAGAATCATAACTGCTGAGCCTATTAAATCCAGGGATTTTCTTTTGTATGTGAAAAAACCTAGTATAAATAGAAGAACAACATACACCCAATTTATCATTACCTCATTCATACCTATCACTAATACTTTGTTACTATAATAATATAAAGTTTTGTCAAAAGTATAATGTATTTATTGGAAAATTCTGTATTTAATTTTGACAAAACGATTAATCATATCATTTTTATAAGAATTTTGGAGAGTGTCCATAATTAATTTTTGATTTCTTGTCATAGCATTCATATGTAATTTTACCAACTCTCTTGAGAACAAATTCGAAACTCTTTAACCCTAAATTAACCCCTCCAACAATTATCAAAAGCCAATTCTACCTTCAATATAAAGATAATTATCTTATTTTTACATATCTTGTAAGTGTATCTTTCTTATATGTTATTGTATATTTTACCTTTTTGCCTTTTTTGATCTTTTTAACCATCTTCTTGGTTACTTTAAACTTGGCAATGCCTTTAGCGTTGGTTTTGACTTTGTATTTTTTGCCTTTAAACTTAACAATAAGTTTTACTTTCTTGTAAAGTTTTGGTCCTTTATAAGTTACTTTGGCAGTGTATTTTTTACCTTTCTTAAGTTTTTTAGCAACCTTTTTAGTTAGTTTAAGATATCCTATACCTTTCTTGTTGACTTTCACAGAATAATTTTTGCCTTTGAATCTGACAGTGACTTTCTGTTTTTTCATCTTCTTGCCGAATTTAACTTTAACTTTGGTTTTACCTGCATATTTGAATTTCACTTTAATATTCTGTTTGACATTGTGTCCTTTTACAGTGATTTTAATAATGGTTCTGCGAGCGGACTTTTTAACTTTAGAGAGTTTCTTGGCTCTGATAATGTGTTTTACCTTAATAGTGTTGGTAACACTTACTTTACCCGCACCTGCAGTAACCTTATAATTACCAGGTTTCAGGGTGAGTTTAAAGTAGGCATATCCGCTACTGTCTGTTGTAAGAGTGTAGGTCTTACCTGCAAGTTTCAGTGTAACTGTTTCACCTGACAGAGGCACTCCATTTGCATCAACCGTACGGACAGCATAATTTGAACCTTCAAGGTAGAACATATTTATGTTCTGGGATATGATGCCGCTCACGCTTTTTGAAACAGTGAAGTTAATCATGGCCTGCGCATAACCGTAATCTGAAAAACCATAATAATTAACACTGACATTTATGTAATTGCCAATAGGCAAGTCAGTTAAATTGAGTGTCGCCCAGGAGTTGTATACTCCAGCATGGTAGACTCTGTCGTTAAGATTGATGAATACTAAACCTTCATTCACGTTGTTTCCGCTGTTGACTTTTACTTTAACAGTGACATCATAACCGGAAACATCAACTGAGACAATATCAATTCTAGCCACTCTTAAAACAACATTGCCGTCGGATTTTTCTTTAGTAAGATCATCAACAACAACACTTCCCTTGTCAAGAGCAATACCACTGGTATTGTCTGCTGCAGAATTGTTTTTAAATGTGGAGTTTGTAACTGATATGCCTTCACCGTTCACATAAATACCTGCACCTGAACCGGCTCTGTTGTTGATTAATATGGAGTCAGCAACTTTTCCATAGTTTCCGTTGATAAGTATTCCCGCACCGGTTTGAATTGCAGTATTGTTTATGAATACTGAATCATTAATTCTTCCATTGTCACCGTTTAACACTAGACCAGCACCGTTAACTGCAGTGTTGTTTATGAATGCTGAACCGTCAATGCTTGCATTATCACCGTTTAACATTGCACCTGCACCTGAGGTTGCATTGTTGAACATGAACTGTGAACCTGAAATGCCTGTGTTGTTTCCGTTGGATAATACTCCTGCACCCTCATCAGCAGTGTTGTTCATGAAGTTACAGTTAATCACACGGTCGTTGTTTCCGTTGATAAGTACTCCCGCACCTTCATCAGCAGCATTGCTGTCGAATATTGAATAACTGACGGTTGAGTCGTTTCCGTTAAATACAACTCCCGCACCGGTACCTGCAATGTTTTTGATGAATTCACAGTCATCGATGTTGGCTCCGTTGCCGTTTGAGATTATACCTGCACCGGTGTTTGCATTGTTGTTTGCAAAGCTGGAGGCTGAAACTGAAGCATCATTTCCATTGATTACAATTCCCGCACCGGTATCAGCAGTGTTGTTTGCAAACTCTGAATTTGTGATGCTTGCACCGTCACCGTCAATTATAATACCCGCACCGGTACCGGCAGTGTTGTTTGTGAACCTGGAATCTGAAACTTCGCCATTGCCACCTTTAATTACAACTCCTGCACCTGTACTTGCATTGTTATCTGTAAATGTTGAGTTACTTACACTACCGTTACCACCATTAATCACAACACCAGCACCAGTACCCGCAGTATTATCAGTGAACTCTGAATCACTTACACTACCATCATCACCATTAATCA
>CACZNW010000056.1 GCA_902782595.1 uncultured Methanobrevibacter sp.
AAGCCTTTTGAAAGATGTAATATATTAATTACTTTTCTTAAGGACATGTAAGTCCGTTTCGATACAAACAAATCAGATTCTAAGATTTCCTATATAACGAAGATTCTTTAGTTGAAATAGGATTCTCAAACTTTTTCTAATCAACACAGAAATACACTAACTACAGGTTATCGATATTTTATGAAAAAAATATCAAAAAAATACTTTTCACCCCCTCCAGTCTAATTTAAATACTAAAAATATTAGATTACAGCCCCACAATTAATATCAGGCATTACTTTTTTAAACCAAAACCGTTTAGAATAGAAAAAATGATTTGTGTTAAACCGCCGGATTAAGGGAGGTCTCCGATAAAGAGTTAATTAGCCCATCAAGTAAAACTGGAAATCTTTTGCCTTTTATAATACCGTGCAGTTCAATTAACCTTTGTGATACTTATCATGAAAGGTGGAAATTCTAAAACTTAAAATATCTGGTGTTCAACAGTCCAGATTCAATAATTTAAGCATAACGGCAGATATGAGTTTAAGAATCGTAATAAATATAAGTTTTGAACAATTCAATCACAAAAATTCACAACTATGCATTCTTAAAACTCTAAATAAGTATTCCAAACTGTTATTTATTATATTTAGAAGTAAAAAATACATTTAGTTAAAATCCATGAAGAAACCAGAAAAATAGAAAAAAATAAGGAAGTAACTTCCTTATTTAACGATTATTTTAACTTTTTTACTTACTGCTTTGTAGCATTTGCTACCTTTAAATTTAACAGTAGCTTTGAATTTACCTTTTTTAGTTAACTTCTTAATTTTAAAGACAGCTTTACCTTTAGCATTGGTTTTTGCTTTAATAGTTTTTAAGCCTTTAATTTTTAAGGTAACTTTGACTTTTTTAATTGCTTTTTTCTTATCTGTTTTTAAAACAATTTTGTATTTTTTGGTTTTTGTTTTAACTTTAAAGGTTTTCTTCTTTTTGGCAGTTAATTTAGGTTTAGCTTTGTTTACAACAACTTTTGCAGATACGACTGATCCACTATAAGTTGCATCACCGTCAAATACAATGGTTGCAGCATATATTTTAGGAACTAATTTAGTTCCGATAGAAAAGGTAGCCTGACCTTTAGCATCAGTAGTTAATGTTTTAGTAACACCATTTAAAACAACTGTAACAGTTTTATTAACTAGAGAATTACCGTTAGCATCTGTTAAAGTGACAATTATGTCTTTGGAAGTAGCATAAGTAGTAGTTACATTAGTTGCTCCAATAATAGTTGCAATTTTAGCTTTTACAGTGAACTCTGCATTTTTAGTGATTGGACCGAATACATCATTACCACTGAATTTTGCAACAGCAGTGTAGTTAGCAGCTTTCAGATTATTCTTAAATGAACCGGAACCTGTACCGTTAACTACTGCCACAGGATAAGCACCATTTCCAATATAGACGGTAACATTACCTGAGCAGGTGGAATTGGCAGTGATAGTTATTACAATGTCTGAACCTTCAAATACATCAGAAATACTGACAGTTATATTAGGATTTGCTTTAACACTGAATTGAGTGGTTGCAGTGCTGTCTTTAAATATTCCAACTGAATTGAATTTTGCAGTAGCATTGTAAGTACCAATAATTAAATTAGAAACTTTACAAGAACCTATACCATTAGTTACAGTAACCGGATATTTGCCATTTCCAATTTCAACATCGACATTGCCTGAGAATGTGGAATTGGTTGTGATTTTTATAACAGCGTCTGAACCTAGAGCAATATCATCAATACTGATTGTTAATTTAGGGTCAATCTGTTCAGTTACATTAACAGTGATTAAATCACGTGCATCACGTAAATACTCTTCATTATTCATATCTCCTTTAGAATCGGCCCAGCGATATAAAATCCATATGTAATTCTTACCTGCTTTCAGATTACCAAGATTTAAAGTGAATACTCCATCTTTGTATATCTTTTTTAAATCATTACCGGATATTGTAATAATTTCCTCATCATCAGGACCCATAAATGCCCAGTCTCTGATTAGACGTACAGATAATTCACCATAACCTTCTTCCGGAAGATTGTCTTTAAATGAAATAGTTATGTTTTGATTATCAAAGTAATTGTCCTTATCAGTGGTTACATTTAAGGATTTAACTGATAATGTATCATTAGCAAAATCAGTTACATTTTCACCGCTGCATAATTTAATGCTTACTGTATAATCTCCAACTTTTAAATATTTTCCATATTCTGCATAGACATCCATGAAATCATCATCAAATTCAACATCAATCTTAGAAATATTCCATATACCTGCTTTTTTACCATTAAGGTATATGATAAAGTAACTGCCTTCAGGAATTGGAGATCCTATACTAAATTCAAAGATTTTCTCATCATTGGTATAATAAATATCAGTGATATTTACTGTATTTTCACCTACTTCAACAGATATTTTAGCATTGCTCTGGTTTAGGAGATTGCCTGTTTCATCATAAACTTCAACTTTTAAATTATAATTATCATTTTTAGAAATATTGAAATGATTTAAAAGTACCTGACGACCTTTATCAGGACCCCATCCACCAAAGTTTAAGCTTTGCAGACTAATGTTGCCACCTACCTGAACATCATCTACGTAAACCCTGATAAAACCTTTCATATCTTCAGATACCCAGATAGCAAAAATAACCTGAGATACTTGATTATATTCATCTTGTTCAAGGAAATTAATTTCTAAATCGTCAGTGACAGTGACAGTACCATTATTAGAAAGGAGTTTGCCATCAGTTTTGAAATTAGCTGTGACGAGGTATTCACCAGCTTCTGTAATATTTAAATCACTGAGTTTTAATATATAATGTGACACTCCATAATCTTCATCGGTAACATTAAGTTCGCTTATTTTGAAAGTTTTTACAACCTTTTTAGAACCGTTAGTTATTGTGACATTAAATTCATCATATAGGCGTGGGTCTGCGTAAAATGAAACAACCCAATCATCAGCAAATGTATTTAATCCAAATTCATCATAGATATAAGGACTTGTGTAAATTGCAACACCCTCATCATCAGTTTCAGCATAATATGCTTCTTCATCATCTTTATAGAATTGAACAAGGAAATTAAGAGAAGTTTCATCTCCAACCTCTTCTATTTTTAAATCACTAACTGTGAGGATGTAACCATATTCAGTACTGTTGATTTGAGATAACTTAAAAGAAAGACCTTTATTATCATTACCTATGAAAACTTCAAATTCATCGTCCACTTTAGGGAGGTTTTCTTTTAAAATAATAATAATCTCATCATTAAGGAGTATATTACCATTTAAAAATATGACATTTTCAAGGAGTTCACCATGGTCCTCATCATCTTCATCGTCATCATCGTCATCATCAAATTCCTCAAATCTTACAATAGCTCCTTCACGGAATAAAACATATTCACGTGAGTCTATTTCACCTTCCATATCATCGTTAAATGCAAGTGAAAATATTTGACCATCTACAGGATTATAATAAGATAAATCTTTAAGGGCGATTTTATATACAGTAAAATCATCAAGGTCCTCGTCATCTTCACTATTAGCAATATCATCTAAAGCTTTATTAAATAGACAAATATCCTCATCTTCATCTTCATCATAGATGTTAATAGTTATATTACCATTTAAATCACTGTGAACTGAAACAAATGCGAAAAATTCTTTAAAATCGTCAGGATTAGTTAAGTTAAACACATTTTCTTCATCAACCCAAATGACTACACCGTCCTCTTCATCAACCTCATAGAATATAACAGTATCGTCATCATCATAATCTATATCGAAGTCCTGTGACTCAACATCTTCAGTTCCATCATTAAATGCTAGGGTAAATCTTTCATAATTTAGAAAATCACCAAGATCGTTTAAATCTCCAAGAGCAATTTTATAATTAGTGAAATTAACAAATTCTCCCTCACTATCTTCTTTTCTGGTAAAATCTCCTAAAGCTTTATTGAAGAAATAAATGTCCTCATCTTCATCTTCATCGTAAACACTAATGGTTATATTACCGTTTAAACCTTTGACAACAGAAATTTCTGCAAGAATAGAATCAAGGTCAGTGTCAATGTTGAATTCCATATCCGTATGAACTTCTATGATTACACCCTCTTCTCCAGTATCTTCTCCACTGTCCTCAATTTCTTCAAATTCAAGTTCACCATCATCGATAATAACTTTTTCATATAGTGTCCAGTCAGTAATTTCATTATCAGTATCGTCTACAAAGTAGAGTTTAAGAATAGTTCCGTCAACAATAGTCTTATCATTAAATTTATCTATTAAATCGGAGACACATACTTCACATTCAATAGTATTATCGTAATCACCATCATCCCAATGATCATCGTCATCAATATCATCAGGGACATCAGATGAGAATAAATTTACATAACCGCCATCGATGACTTTATCTATTTTAAATGTACCTGTAGCATTTTCGGGAAGAACAATACCTGCAACAGAATCATCTTCATCATAATCTTCGTCATTTTCATCGATTACACTATCTTCAACATATGTACCAAATTCAGGGTCTTCATCATCAGACAGTGTTCCACCATCATTTACGGGAGTTTCTAATGAATCTCCATCATCACTAACTGCCAGGCCATCTGATATTGCATCATCAGTCGCACTAACAGCACCGAGTGTTAAAATAGCCAGTAACACTAACGTTACTAACATCAGCCCTTTAAACCTCATAATATCACGTAATATTTTAATTACTTCTGACAACCATGGGTTTTAAAGCTTAAAAAAATAGATTATATGCACTTTTATCTTAAAACAGCATAAATAGCAAAAATGAATTGAAATCTCCATGTTAAAACACAATAGGGATTTTTCACTTTCACTGCCACAATTTTTTTAAAGCCGATAAAACCCCAGTTTAATCAAAAGACAAATATATTTTTCATTTTAATAGTATTTAAATTATACAAATAAGATTATTTTATAAATGGAAAAAGTGTCAAAAAATAGATATCCTTATTTTCAATCATCAAACCAAAAAAAAGAATATTGAAAGTGTTAAGGACAAAACACCTTCGAAATTTTAGAAATAATTATTTTCTAGTTTCAATAACTGTTTTTCCATTCATGTAAGGTATTAACACTTCAGGAACTTTAACACTGCCGTCAGCCTGCTGGTAATTTTCTAAAATACAGCACATTGTTCTTTCAGTTGCAATAGCTGTACTGTTGAGTGTGTGCAGAGTCTGTGCATCTCCGGAACCTGCTCTTCCAACACGGGTTTTGGTTTTACGTGCCTGATAGTCCTTACAGTTGGTACATGACACCAATTCACGAAATGTCCCTGAACCCGGAAACCATGCTTCCAAATCATATTTGATGGCTGCATTGTCATTGAGGGCTGATGAAACGATTGCTATGACCTGATACGGCAGACCCAATTTCTGATAGATTCCTTCGGTAACTTCCATCAGTTTTTCATGCTGGTTTTTGGAATCTTCGGGAGCGGAGAAAATAAACTGTTCGATTTTTTCGAACTGATGAACTCTGAATATTCCAAGCGTATCTTTTCCGTGTGATCCGGCTTCCTTTCTAAAGCATGTTGACAGTGCACAGTATCTTAAAGGCAGTTCATCGGGATTTATAATTTCATCCCTGTGAAGTGCTGCCAAGGTCTGCTCGGCAGTTGCAATAAGGTACATGTCCTCATTTTCGATTTTGTATAATGTCTCTTCAAATTCACCCAATTCAGAAGTTTCAGCTGCAACTTCCCCTTTTACAAAGAACGGTGTTTGCATCGGAATGTACCCCTTGCCTTCAAGTTCTGAAAGTGCAAACTGAATTAATGCAAGGTTCAGATGCAGAATATCCCTTTTCAGGTAGTAAAAACGTGCACCCGCAATGCTTGCTGCAGTTTCAAGGTCTGCCCCGTCAATGTTGGTAATCAAATCCACGTGATTTAAAGGTTTAAAGTCATATTTAGGGATTTCACCGAAGGTTCTGACTACAACATTATCATCTTCAGTGTCTGATATAGGAACGTCTTCATCGATGACATTTCCCACTTTGTATCTGTAATCATCTCTGAGTTTAAGGTAATCTGCGTTTTTGGCTGTGAGTTCTTTAATCTCGGCTGCAACCTCTTTTGACCTTTTGATTACCTCATCCAGATTTCCCTCTTCTTTTGCCTTTTTAAATGATTTGGATAATTTATTTTTCTCAGACCTTAAAGTGTTGAGTTTCTTTTCTCCTTCTCTCCATAAGGTATCATATTCTATTACTTTTTCAACATTTTCCGTATCTCTAAATCTCTTTTTTTCAGAGTCTATGATTAATTCCGGATTTTCTCTGAACAATTTTATATCTAACAATTAATTCGTCCCCTAATATTTTTTTATACTATATTAAAATATGGATGTTTTATTTTTTAAAGTTAATGAAAAAAAGTGGTATTTTTGAGGTTCACACCGCAACCCCCGAATATTGGTTTTTAATTTTTTTATAACAGGTTTTCTTTAAAACTTGCCTTTAATTCATTTCGAAGTTTATCTGAGTAGTTTTCACTATCAACAGTTACCATGGCAATTTCATATAAAATTTTGTTTAATGATTTGCCTTTTTCGGTTAATTTGTACCGGACATTCTTTTTATCACATTTATCGACAATACGGTGAATTAAACCGTTATTTTCCATGTCTTTTAAGCAGCTGCTTAAGACTTTATTTGAAAGATCGGGTTTATCTTCTTTGAATTCATTGAATCTTGATTTACCGTAGAATAAATCACGAATTATTTGAATTACCCATTTTTTATTGATTAATTTTACAACTAATTCTATCGGACATGATTTAACATGTTTAGTGATGTTCATGATAATAACCTCCAAAAAATCAGTCGGCTATATTGACTTGTTTTTAAAGTATATAAACTTTTCGGTTATAACAATGGTAACCGAACGGTTACGAAAAGCATTTATATAGCATGAACATAAGTCTGTATTGAAAGCTATAGTATTTTGGCTTTCAAAATTAAGAAGACAGCAAAACAGGGATGAAAATGAAAAATTTCCCCAATTGAATAAACATACCACAAGAATTGTGAATAATCATGCAATTTAAAAATAGTGATTTACGTCACTAGCCTCCTAATCCATAAGTATTTCATGGGATTTCCGAAAAAGAATTTTTTGAGACAGATTGGCTGTCACCCATTCAAAAAAAAAACATTCCCCATTATTCCTTCAAAAAAGATTTTGGGTTAAAATCAAAAAATTCCCGCTGTCTTCAATTGATGACTATAACAACCTTTCCTCCCATTCCTTAACTTTAAATCCCACCAGAACAAGATCATCATCAACTAAAACAGGTCTTTTAACAAGCATTCCGTCAGTGGCCAGAAGATTCAGCTGTTCGTCTTCAGACATGTCAGGCAGTTTGTCCTTTAACTTTAATTCACGGTATTTCATGCCGCTTGTGTTGAAAAATCTTTTAAGAGGCAGCTCGGATATTTCCCACCATCTGCGCAGTTCCTCTGAAGTGGGATTGTCTTCAATGATATGTCTTGATTCAAATTCGATATTGTGTTCTTCAAGCCATTTTTTAGCTTTTCTGCATGTTGAGCATTTCGGATAATTTATGAATAACATAATCAATAATTATGATTTTTAGACTAGAAATAGTTAATTATTTCATCCGGACTTTCAACAGCCTCCAAAATATAATCATTATCAAAATCTCTTTTATTTCCATAACCCCATTTAACTATCAGACAATCGATTCCGGCATTTTCTGCAGTTTGAATGTCCGTTATGGAATCACCGATATATAATGCCTCATCCGACGATACTCCTGCTTTTTTAATGATTCTGTTGACTCCGTAAGGGTTTGGTTTTGAAGGGTTGATGCCGTCATGGCCTTCAATTAAAACAAATTCAAAATCACCGAAATACCTTATGACAAATTCCTCAAGAGAATATGTCAGTCGATTGGAGTTGACCGCAAGCAATACATCTTTTTTCTCAAGGTCTTTTAAAATATCCCTGCTGAACGGGAAGGGAAGTGTTTTTTCTTTTCCGGAGGAATTGTAGAAGTTCAAATATGTTTCCTTCAGGATTTCCAAATTTTGAGGATTATTGTTATCACCCAAGACCAGGGATAATATTTCATCAATATTTCCCCCTAAACACGGAATTAACTCTTCACGAGTTAAAGTTGGAAAATCATGAACCGTCAACGCCCTGTTAAAGCAAACCAATACATCTTCTATTGAATCAAAAAGTGTTCCATCAAAATCAAAAATTGCAAGTTTTTTCATAGTATCACTACCGGATAATCATCTATATGATTTGACAAGTATTAAAATTAACCATTGACCAATTGCCTGTTTGGAAAAAATTATTAATCTTTTAAATCAAAATAAACATGATATTCATGAACAAAAAAATAAAAGTAATCATAATCATAACGACAGTTATAGTGCTTGCATCCGCCGTATACTATTTTGCCGATTACAGCCATGCGGACAAATCCGCAACACGATACCTCAACGGAACCCCAGAAGTCAATGTCACAAAAACGGACAACGGATTATTAATTGACGGCTGCGGTAACGATACCGCTTTAATTTTTTATCCAGGAGCCAAAGTGGAATATACTTCATATTTGCCCATGCTGACCCGTCTGGCTTCAAGAGGTATTGACTGTTATTTACTGGAGATGCCGCTGAATATGGCAATGTTAGGTGAAAATGAAGCTGAAAGCATAATTAATAACAGCAGTTATTCACATTACCTGCTGTCTGGACATTCCCTTGGAGGTGTTGCCGCCGCTTCATATCTAAACCATTCGGGAAAAGGGGACGGACTAATTTTGATGGCCACTTATCCTACAGATAAAATAAGCAAACCCGTACTGTCCATTTATGGTTCTGAAGACGGAGTGTTGAATAAGGAATCATATGAAAAGTCCAAACCATTGATGAGCAACTTAACCGAGTTTGTTGTTGAAGGGGGAAATCATGCCCAGTTCGGAAATTACGGGAAACAAAACGGAGATAATGATGCAAAAATCTCGGCTGAAAATCAGCAGAACCAGACCGTTAACTCAATTATCGAATTTGCCTACAAGTTAATCTGAATTTTTCCCAGCCAATATCAGTCGGGTTAATGAAATCAGACCGATTAGTGCAGTTACAGATTCAATGACTGCTGATGAAAAATCCAGAATTGCAAAAAAGTAAACAATATAAATCCCGCTGTTAACAATGAAACTTGTTTTAATGGTTTTAATTGATTTTAAATAATAATTGCACAATGTGATTTGAATGATGGCAATAATGGGCAGCAATCCGACAAAACCCATTGTGTTAACAAGCAGCCCCAGAACAATGGAAATGATGATGAAAAATACTGTCCATTCAAATGTCAGTCTATCCTTATAGACCATCAGATTCCTTGCAGCCGCAATCGCCATAGTAGTTACGCCCGTCCAGGACAAAAAGAAAACTGATGAGATTATTAAAATAAATGCATTTAAAAACTGATAGAAATATGCTTTTTTCTCATCATTAACCCACATACTCAGTATAATGAAAATTCCGGCAATTAATGATATTGCATTACCTATGACAATATTTAACGGCAAATTCATATTATATAATTATAATTCGTTGATTATAATAAATATTACTAATCAAAATCTGTGAACTTTAAGACATGGATTATGATTATGTCACAGAAACTATTAAGTCAATTCGAATGCAATAATTCTCCATTTTTCTAAAACCCGAACAGGTCCTGTGCATCCAGCATCACATCTACAATAGGGACTTCAAAAGGACATCTGATTTCACATTCACCGCAAGCAATGCATTCTGTTGCATTGAATTTCAGATTATTGTAATGTTCCCGTATGCCTGATGGAACTTCACTGTGATTTTTTGCAAGGTCAAACAATTTATTTACCGTTGCAATATCAATTCCAGATGTGCATGGTTGGCAATGCCCACAGTAGGTGCACTGTCCTTTAAATGAATGTTTCGGAGCATTTTTTAAGATTTTTGAATAATCCTTTTCCACCTCACAAGCACTGCAGTACTTTAATGATTCTTCAAGTTCTTCAACTGTTTTTACACCCACAAAGATACTTGAAACTCCTTTCTGCTCCAATGCGTAGTGAATACATTGAACCGGAGTTAATGCAACACCAAATGGAGATGTTTCATCATTTAAAAGATTTCCACCTGCAAAACCTTTCATTACAGTCAGTGCAGTTCCGTTTTTCTCACACAGTTCATAGATTTCCGCCCTTAAAGGGTTGATTGATGAGAGGTCATTGTCAAAGGCATCCTCCTTTCTATACTCTTCAATGTCCTCCATTTCTGCGAACATATCATATGCAGGATTTATTGAAAACATCAGAAGTTCAATTTCAGGGTTTTTGGCTGCAAGAATTCCTATTTCTGGATTGTGGGTACTCAGGCCGATGTGTTTTACAGTTCCCTCCAATTTCAATCTGCGAACGTATTCCATAAAGGGACCATCCATTATTTCGTTGTAGTCCTCAAGCACATCCACATAGTGAATCATTCCAAAATCAAGAGTGTCCATCTGAAACCTTTCCATAAAATCCTCGAATGCTGGAACTACCTTGCTCATATCCCGTGTTCTTACATACTGACCATTTTGCCAAGTTGCCCCAATATGTCCCTGTATAACCCATTTATCACGATTGGGTTTGATTGCACGACCCAGATGAGAGCGCACATCAGGTTCGCTCATCCAGCAGTCAACAAAATTAATCCCATTATCTTCACAAGCCTTAATTAACTCTTCAGTATCCTCATACGGTCTTTCAACCAGAAATTCGGCACCGAATGCTATTTCAGATACTTCAATACCTGTTTTTCCTAACTTTCTATATTTCATCATTAGCCTCAAATCAATAATATTCATATATTTATACTACTAAATTTAAAATATTATCTAAAAGGTGAATAATTATGAACATAGCATTACTAGGTGCAACCGGAAAATTTGGAAGAAAATTTACTGCAAAACTGCTTACAAATCCCGATAACAATCTAACTTTACTTTCAAAATCCGCTGAGGGAATTTTTGGGGAAAATCACAGGACCAAAGCGATGAATGTTGATGCGACAAATTTGAAAGATTTGAAAAGAGTTTTAAAGGACTCAGATATTGTTTTCTCTGCTGTTTCAGGTTCTGACCAGCCGGAAATTGCAAGAAATCTTGTTGAAGTAAATCCGAAAAGAGTCATCTGGATGAGTGTTGTCGGAATCTACAATGAACTTGAAGAGGAAAACGGCAGTGAATTCAACGTTGATAATGAAGATGAACAGATTCCAAACAGAGATGCTGCTGAAATCATTGAAAACAGCAATCTTGATTATACAATCCTGAGGGCAGGGTATCTTATTTACGGTGATGAAAATGAGTATGTAATCACTGAGAAGGGCGAAACCGCAAAAGGTTACGTGTCCCATATTGAGTCCGTTGAAAAGGTGGCTCTTGAAATAATAGCCAAACCAGAACTTTATTCCCGCAAAAGCATCAGCGTTACCAAAGATATGAGTTAAATGTTTACAAAAGAATTTATTCTTGATGAAGTCAACACCATAAGAGAAGAAATAGGTCATGACCGGGCAAATATTTTCATTGAAGACATCTATTTTAAAAACAGTGAATTATGGATTATTACCGAAGACAGACCTGACAAATCGGCCATTATCGGCAAAGGAGGATGGGTTGTTGGCAGACTCCGGGAAAAGCTTGGTTTAAAAAGCATTCATGTTGAATCATACGGCGATTTTTTAAATAAGAACTATAAACTTAAATTATCATCAAAGACCATCAGAAACACTGATCTGGAATCTGTTGGACTTGGAAATCTTGAAAAAATCATAGATTACAAACTGAACAATATCTACAGTTTTGATTTCAATACATATTTTAATGAAAATTCATTTAGAGAGTCCGATGAGTGTGAATCCGTTGTTGCACTTTCAGGTGGAGTTGACAGTAGTTTTTCTCTGATTTTAGCTAAAAAACTAGGTTTCAATCCGACTGCAGTTACGGTTGATCCGGGAACGATAATTCTACCTAATCAGTTCAAGAAAAATATCAGAATTATAACCAAATCCCTTGACATCAGACATGAATATATCACTGCGGATTACTCCAATATCGTCAGCGAATCTTTTACAGGAACGGTACATCCCTGCGGGAGATGTTCCAAAAATACGTCCGAACTCGTTAAAGAATATGCAAAAGATAACCGGATACCTATAATTATCTTTGGTGATATGCTTGCAACTGGCAGTCAATGCATAAATATGCAGGACGATTCATTATATCGCCTGAACCTTCCGGCAAGTTTAAGTGTAGGCAAGCAGGAGATAAAATCCTTAATCAGAAACTATGATTTGCAGACATTTAAAGGATTCGGATGTCCGCTTCTTTATGAAGTTCACAAAAAATATCCTCACATGAGAAAATTTTCAATCCAAAGGATTTTAAGGGAAACCCGTTCAGGTGCATTGGAACCCGGTGAGGCTCTTGATTTAATCTGGAGTTTCAACAAGGTTAAATAAGAATTGTGAGACATTAATAGAAGCTGAGCCATACTTACAAAATCATAAGTAATTCCAGTAACATCTCACATCTGCCGGACAATCGATGATTACCCCGCAATACTATTTTAGTTACTTGGACTATTTAAAGTTTAGGCAAACCTAAATAATTTTAAAATTAAAAAAATATAAGGAAGGATTAAATTCCCTTTTTCTCAAATTCATCATTCAAAAATACTTTAATATTATTTCTGGCAGTTTCAACCATCTTCGGTGCGGGACCGCCTGGAACTGCCCTGATTCTGACATTTTCCACAGGATTTAAAGCATTTTGAATCAAATCATCAGACAGGTTCAACTCATCAAAACCCAATTCAACTGCAATACCGTCAATAAATGCAGAAGTAATGTCCTCTTCATCCATATCATTTGCCATAGCTTCATTGACTATTCTTCCAACAATTTTATGTGCTGTTCTGAACGGCACCTGCTTTTCACGAACCATAATATCTGCCAGATCTGTTGCAGTTGCAAAATTTTTGCCTGCAAGCTCGGCACACCTGTCGGTTTTGAATTCAACAGAAAGCAACATTTTGGTTACGATAGATAATGTGTCCTGAGTTACTTTAATGGAATTCCATAAATGAGGAGTGATTTCCTGTAGATCCCTGTTATAAGTATAAGGAATAGCTTTCAGGATTGTTAGAATTGTCACCAGTTCACCATTGACAATTGCACATTTTCCCCTTGCAAGTTCAGCAACATCAGGATTTTTCTTTTGTGGCATAATAGAGGAAGTAGACGAATACTCATCAGCCATTTCAATAACACCGAATTCATAAGTGCTCCACAATACCAACTCTTCACAGATTTTAGACAGTGTAGCTGAAAGTGAAACCATGTCAAATACCGCTTCTGCAATGAAATCTCTTGTGGAAACCCCATCCATAGAATTTTCCAAATATGCATCAAATCCAAGTAAATCTGTAGTTAACTGCCTGTTGATTGGAAAACTGGTAGTGGCCATTGCAGCTGAACCCAACGGATTTAGGTTAACACGTTTGTATGTATCCTCAAAACGTTCATAATCTCTTTTTAAAGCCTGTACATGAGCCATCAAATGGTGGGCTATCGTGATTGGCTGAGCGTGCTGAAGATGGGTAAATCCTATGAACACATCTTCAAGGTGTTCTCCTGCCATTTCATTTAAGCCTTCAATGAACTCCAGAATGCCTATTTGAAGTTCAATTATCTTTTCCCTTAATACCAGTCTCACATCACATGCAACCTGGTCGTTACGTGATTTTGCGGTATGCATAAAACCTGCTTCAGGACCAATTTTAGAGGTTACATAATTTTCAATGGCCATGTGAACATCTTCAACGGAAGGGTCAAATACCAACGCTTCATAACCCTCCTCTCTAAGGCAGTCCAGGGCGCATAAAATTTTATCGGCAATTTCACCGTCAATGATGCCTTCATGCTTTAGCATTGAAGTGTGTGCAAAGTTAGTTTTAATATCTGCTTCAAAAAGAAGTTTGTCCGCTTCAAGTGATGAAGTATAAACTGCAGCTTCATCAGTCATTCCAGTTTTAAAACGACCATTCCTAATATTATCCAAAAAAATCCCTTCTAAATAATAATTAAAAACTAAAAAAATAAATAATAAAAAAAGAAATTAAAAGATTTAAAAAAATCTATTTTTTCATTTCAGTGTATCCGCATTTACCACAAGCAACTCTGTCACCGTGGTCAGCCATAAATACACCTTCACCACAACGAGGACAAATTTGATTTTTTCTAACGAGTTTGTCTCCATCTACTTCATATAAATCAGATTTTTTAACCATTCAAATCACCTTATTCTTCTTCAGCATCTTCCGGTGCTTCTTCTTCAGGTTCTGCATTTTTAGCAATTACATGTTCAGTTTCAATGTAGGTTAAGTCATCTACAGTGTCGTAAACTTTAGCGTAACCTAATGCTTTAGGTTCACCGTAGTGTGGCTGTACATTGTCAACGACTATTAATTCTTTTTTAGTGTTTAATAAAGCAACTAATTTAGATTTAATGTCCAGTACTTTAGGAGTTGCTTCTCCATCGTAATCAACATAAAACTTAATTTCTTTTCTGTTAAATAATTTATTTTCTTTTTCTTCGATAAATTCAATTTCCATAATAAAACCTCATTCATTTTATTTCAGTAAATCCGTCAATAAGCTTTTGAGCTTTATTTGTTAAGTCACGAGCTTTTAAAAGCACCAATCCTTCATTAGGTTGACCATATAATATTGTGGTCTCGGGATCTGCCATTAAGATGCAGGGAAGAACTGCAAGATCTTCTTCCCCTGCCACTTCAATTACATAACATTCGCCAGTGTTAGATAAACGAAGAGCTTCGCCTATGGTTTCCCATAGATCCTCTGTAATGTATCCCGCAGGATTTTCGGCTTTAAGGATATGATCGGCCCGTATGACTTCATGAGTATGATTTTTTCTTTGAATTAAATTATCAATTATACCGATATTCGGATATAATTCATATTTTGTAAGATTAGCAAAGGTTGCATCACCGACAGAAATTAAAAACTTGGAAGATTTAATTTCATCAATGGCATCTTCAAAGTCAGGATATAATTCACCTAAAGGCTTTTTAAGCTCGGCCATTATATCTTTATTTAATTCCGCATCCAAATGTAACACAAAAAAACCCTCTATCTTACTCTTAAACAGTATTCCCCCGGAATCTCAATGTTCAATTCACGGGCTAATTCAGACTGTTCAGGATCAGTTATAATTAAAAGACCACTCCAGTTATCTGAAGTCGGATTTCCGCAGCTTGGACAGTGATCTTTACTTGAAATCATTTTACATGCAGTACACGCTTTCATGCTTTACCCTTCTTACTTTTTTGTTTTGCTTCTTCAATCCATTCAAATCTACCAAGATTTGTCTGTCTCATTGTGAGAGGAATTTTTGAGTTCCTGCTGTTGTCAATATTATTGGTAGATTCGTCTTTAATTGAAACACTAACAGCTCTGGCTCTAACAAGATCTCCAACATCAAGAGTTTTATTGGATTCTTTTGCCAGTAATGCTCCTCTTTTGGCATCATAATTAATGTAATCATCAGTTACCTGAGAAACATGGATTAAACCATCCATAGCTCCAATTCTTACGAAAGCTCCGTAATCAACTATGTCAATTACTTCCCCGTTAAAGATTTCATGCTGTTCAGGTTTAAAGAAAATTGCTTCGAATTCAACTTTATGGTAGGAAGCTCCATCACCCATAATGAGTCTTCCTTCACCGATTTCGTGAATTGCATTAACACAAATAAGCAAACCGAGTTTCTTATCCAAACGACCCTCATAAGTTTCGTTTAATGTTTGAATAGCAACTTCTTCAAGAGGATTTTCAAACCTAGAAGGTGGTATTCTTACTGTATCACTAATTTTTGTCTTATAATACAAAATAATCCCTCATATTTTTTTATAAGTTTAATTAATATTATATTTTACCTTCAATAGCAATATATTTTTTTTGTCTTAAATATACTATTGTAATTCCTTTACTTTTTGCACGATTTTTTAATTCAATATCATTTGTAGCTAAAACTTCCGAAACTCTAAGCAACGCATCATCCACAGTTTCATTTTCAAGTAATGAAATATCCTTTATTTCAACTTTTGAAGAATTAGCCAATTTTAAGGCTAAATTTGCATTTAACCTTGTTTTTCCTTTATTATTGTTTTTTAAACCCTTCAATTCATTGATAACAAAGCTTGGAGTAGTTAATTTATAAGAAGGTAATGTGTTTTCAAGTTCAGTGATAATATCCACATTGAACTGAAAAGGAACCATAAAAAAATTGGTATCAATCACAACTTCTTTAGAGTTCATTATTTACCTCTACTTAATA
>CACZNW010000057.1 GCA_902782595.1 uncultured Methanobrevibacter sp.
AAATTAGGCGATTTAGATTTAAGAAAGACTATACCCTATAGGGTATACTCAAATTAATCCAAATCCCAGAAGTTTTTGAAAGAGCCTCAAATCCATAGATGTCGGTTTCAAATGTTTTTGCAACATCCTTTAGAACTTCAGGAATATTGATCTGCTGAGGACATTCCTCTATACACATTTCACATTCTATGCAGTCTGATGCAATTCCAACCCCTTCAAGTTTTGAATAATTAAGATATGCATTTCCATGAGGAGTCCATTCATCTGTATCTAAAAGTTTATGCTTGTTGTACAAATCAAACAGTCTTGCGATGTCTATTTCTTCGCTGCAGGAATCAGTGCAGTATCTGCATTTTGTACAGTTTACGGTGATGTTGTTGTTTATGATTTGGGAAACTTCTTCAAGGATTTCATATTCCTCATCATTTAACGGGTCGGCATTTTTGAACTCTTCAATATTATTTTCAAGCTGTTTAAGATTACTTGCACCGGTTAAAACAACACATACATCATCAAGATTAGCCACAAACCTCATAGCCCATGAAACAACTGACTTATCCGGATTGTATTGTTTCATTAAATTTTCAGCATCTTCGGGAACATCGGCAAGAAATCCTCCTTTATATGGTTCCATAATCATTGCCGGCTTATCATATTTTCTTGCAACTTCAAGACATTTCCTGGATTCAATGTTTTCATCTTCCCAGTCAAGATAGTTAATCTGAAGTAAAACAAATTCCAGTTCAGGGTGTTCAAACAGTATTTCCTCTAAAAATTCCGAATTTCCATGAGTGGACAGTCCAATATGTTTAATGTATCCTTCTTCCTTTTTTCTTTTAATAAATGAGAACAGGTCCACGTTCTTCCAGGCAGTTTCCGTAAAACCGCTGACGTTGTGAAGCATATAATAGTCAAAATAATCCACACCGCAGTTTTCAAGCTGCTGAGTAAAAATCGGTTCAAGCTGTGATTCTTCAGTGATTACGAATAGAGGCAGCTTTGTTGCGATTTTAAATGATTCCCTGGGATATCTCTCAACGACACACTTTTTAAATGTCTGCTCGCCCATTCCCTCATGATAAATAAATGCCGTGTCAAAATGGTTGAATCCGGCATCCATATATGCGTCAACCATTCTGTTAACTTCTTCATAATCTATTTTTGTAACATCATTTTCATCCAAAAGCGGAAGTCTCATCATTCCCATACCCAATTGTACCATAGCAAATACACTCTCCTCTTTATTATAATTTTATTTCACCTTTTACTTAAATCATCGCATTTGTATTAAATATTTGACATCCCCTCTTTCACAGCATAATCCGTCATTTATGCTTATTTCACACCACTTCCTATCCTTAAAAAAGGAATCCCTCTCATGACATATATTAGGGCCCAGCTAATAGCGATGACAATTACTGCAGATAACGGGAAGTAGATAAACAGGTTTTCATAAGCCCATTCATGCATAAATCCGAAATCAAACAGATATTTCACGATAATATAGTGTGAGAAATAGATCCCAAAACTGCATGAACTGAATGTTACAATGATTTTTCCAAGAGTCTGTTCCTTTATAGGTTTTATTTTATCTGAAATCATTTTAACATCAGCATATTTAAAAGCAATGAATAATCCCATGGTTTGCATTATTACAAATATGTCAAAAAAGTCAACCGGAACAAGACCCAATCCTCCAAGACCATTATAATAGATTTTTATGAAATGAACAGTAATGCCCACAGCAAACATTGCAATTCCAACTAAAAACATTTTCCGGCCGGAATATTTGAATTTGTGATTGTGAATATAAGAACCCATTATAAAGTATCCCAGTACAGGGAAGAAGTTAAAGATTATTCTAAAATCATATTTTATTTGCTGAACGTCAAAAAATCCTACTGTGTAGAGCAGAGACAATATAATAGTAATTAAAATAAGATATTTAGTACCAAAATCCCCATATTCCCGAATAAAACTGCTTAAAATCGGAATCAACAGATAAACCCCTATCAGTGACCATATAAACCAGAATAATGATGACAGGTCATGAGATCCAAATATTACTGCAAAGAAATATTCCGAAGTAGGTTTGCAATGCCAGATTATAACCCCTAAAATCAGATAAACAACTATCCAGAAGGCAAACGGCAGAACAACACGTTTAAATCTCTTTTCCAGGAAAAGTTTAATATCATGTTTTCTTTTTAAAAGCAAAGCTCCACTTACCGTGAAAAATAAAGGAACTCCCATACGTGTAAGTGAAAAAACACCCGAACAAACCTGCCAGCTTGCAAAATCCTTTGAAAAATAACGTATCAGATGGCCCAAAACTACCAGAATAATCGCTAGAGACCTTACTTCGTCCAGATATAGAATTCGGTTTGGAGAGATTTTCATTGCATAATATATTTAAAGGAAGTTTATAATAAGTATTTTTATGAGTGAAAATCGATGCACATGGGCGGGAAATGAAGAAATCTATATAAAATACCATGATGAAGAGTGGGGCGTTCCAAGCCATGACGACAGAGACCTGTTTGAAATGATTGTTTTGGAGTCTTTTCAGGCGGGACTGTCCTGGATTACGATTTTAAAAAAACGTGAAAATTTCAGAAAAGCCTTTGATGACTTTGACGTTGAAAAAGTAGCCGGTTATGATGAAAACAAAGTTAGTGAACTTTTAGATGATTCAGGCATTATTCGCCATAAGGGAAAAATCAGCTCCGCAATAAACAATGCCCGAGTTTTCCTTGAAATTCAAAAAGAGTTCGGAAGTTTTGATACCTATATTTGGGGATTTACCAATGGTGAAATAATAAAAGCCGAATATCTAACCGAATCTGACTTATCCAAAACTATTTCAAAGGATTTGAAAAAACGAGGCATGAAATTTGTCGGCCCGACAATAATTTACTCATATCTGGAGTCAATCGGAATTATAGACAATCATCAAAAAGAGTGTTTTAAATTTTGAAATCTATTTTTCCAGAAGAATTATATTTTTAGGATTGACTTTGAGATACTCTGGAATCACCAGTTCATGATCATGGATTTCCTTATCACATTTCCACCATAAACCGTTTGCCAGTGATACATCCCATTCAAATGGCCTTTCAAGTTTTTCTGAGTTTAATGTATCGAATGAATTGACATCACCTTTATCAGCGGGATAAAAATCATGTGCCCTTATGCCTATGTGAGTAATGTTTGACTGAACTTTTTCGGATACCTCGAATGTAATTCCCCATTCCAAGGATTTAACATGAAAATCATCAATGATTTCTATTCTGGATATATTTTTACAGCCGGTAAGTCTTGCGACCTGAACTTTTTTGGGATTTGCAAACAATTCATAGGTGTCTCCTTTCGCTATGATTTTGCCTTCATCAAGTATCAGCATTTCATCACAGAACTGAAATGCCTCATCACGGTCATGAGTAACCAGAATAGAAAATCCGTCAAAATCATTCAGCAAATTAACAAGTTCAATACGTAACTGTTCTTTTAAAAAAGCATCCAGAGCGCTGAATGGTTCATCCAGTAAAATAACATCAGGACCATAAGCCAGTATACGGGCTAAGGCTACTCTTTGCTGTTGGCCTCCGGACAGTTGTCTGGGATATCTTTTTTCCAGACCTTCCAGGTGAAAGCGCTTAATCATTTCAGCCACTCTTTTTTCATCGTGATTTTTAGCCAGCCCTATAGCGACATTTTCTTCAACGGTCATGTTTGGAAACAATGCATAATTCTGAAACAGGTAACCTACATTTCTTTTTTGTGGTTTTAGATTAATTTTATTATTTGAATCAAAATAAATATTTTCTTCATCTATGGTTAAACTTACTATGCCCCTATCCGGAGTTTCAATACCTGCAATTGATTTCAATGTCATACTTTTACCGCAGCCGGAGGGACCCAGAATACCCAAACACCCTTTTTTCAATTCAAAATCAACTTCCAAGTCAAACTCTTTAAGTTTCTTTTGGATGTTTACTTTTAATGATTTGTTAGTCATATAATCTCCCTATTTCCATTGTTTATCCTTTCGTATGGACAGATAATCCATGATAAAAATAGCGATGAATGCTATAAAAATAATGACGATTACATAATTGAAAGCCTCTGCCATATTTCCGGCAGCAACTTCCGAATAGACCGCCAATGGAAGCGTTCTGGTTTGCCCGGCAATATTACCTGCAAGCATAGCTGTAGCACCGAATTCCCCTAAACCACGGGCATAAGCAAGAATTCCACCGCTGATAACTCCCGGCAATGAATTTGCAAATAAAACCTTCCAGAAAATTTTCCACTCAGACATTCCCAATGTACGTCCGGCATCCAGCAGGTTAGAATCAACCTGTTCAAATGCTCCGCGAGTGGACCGATACATTAAAGGAAAAGACATGACAACAGCCGCAATGACCGTTGCCGGCCATGAGAAAGCTATTTTATAAGCAAAAAAATCTATGAAAAACTTACCTATAACTCCCCTAACACCGAAAATATACAGTAAAAAGAATCCCACAACAGTAGGAGGCAGTACAAGAGGAAGTGTGAAAACTCCATCAAGCAGAATTTTTATCGGTTCATTTTTCATCTTAACGATAGCCCAAGCAGCAAACAACCCTAAAAAAAAGGTTATAAAAATTGATAAACTTGCAGTTTTCATTGAAATGAAAATAGTAGACCAATCCATCATGTCAGCATATCCTTATAATTCTTGTTAATTTTATGTCTTTCCAAGACATATATAATTTTTCATATCGTGAAAAAAAGGTAATGGTGGGAGTATTGCCCACACACTTTTTATTTGCCAATAATTACTTCAGTTGATTTGATAATGGCACATACATCGTCACCTTCAGTTAAACCTAATTTTTCAGCAGATTCTTTTGTAATGACTGCTGTAATAACATTAGGTTCTGTAATTTCAATTTTGATATTGGCCATTACAGCACCAAGTTCAACATTGGTAATTTTACCGTTCAATTTGTTTCTTGCACTTATTTCCATTTGCAGACCTCCTTTTTATTCATGTAGAGTGAAACCATACTCTACAAATACATCTTTGGCTTCTTTGGTTTGCAAGAAGTCCATAAATGCTTTTGTAGCACTTGAATCTGTTGAGTTTTTAAGTGCAGCTACAGGATAGATGACTGGAGTTTTTAATGCATCTTCCGGAGCTTCGCAGACTACTTTAACATCATCGGTTGATTTAGCATCAGTAGCATATACGATACCGCATTCAGCAGAGCCCTGAGCAACCTGGTTTAATACGGCAGTTACATCAGTTCCTAAAGATAATTTGGATTCAACATCGTCCCAAATACCAGTATTGTTTAATGCTTCTTTAGCATATTGTCCTGCAGGTACAGATTCAGGATCACCGATTGCAATGTTTCCGTCCACATTTTTCAAATCTTCGAATGAAGAGATATTGGCAGTTGAGTCTTTAGGTACAATTAAAACAACTTTGTTTTCTAAAAATTGAAGATTAGTATTATTATCAACTAAACCTTCTTCAGCAAGAGCATTCATCTGTTTATTGGCCGCAGACATGAATACATCTGCTTTTAAACCGTTTTCAATTTGAGTCTGCAAATCTCCGCTTGAAGCATATGTAGGTGTGACTTTTACACCAGGATATTTCTGTTCAAACATTGGGATTAATTTTTCGTCATAAACGTTTTTTAAACTGGCAGCGGCTGCCAGATTAACTTCCTGTCCGTTTAAATCAGTGCTGGTATTGTCACCGCCTAAAAAGTCAAACCATCCGGCAGAACATGAACCTACACTAACAATAGCTATTATTGCAATAATAGCAATAATCAATAATTTTTTCATAGATTTCATAGTTTTTCTCCTTATTTTAAATTAATATGTTTTAAAACCCATCAATCTTAAAATGCACCAAAATACAGACTATATCATCGCTTAAAGCAAATAAACTGCATTTGAATATTTCAATCAAAAATACATTGCATTGAATGATTTTTAATTTTAAATATTTTCCCCTTTGTTTCCTAATCTAAATTATAATTTAATTATATGATTAGGAATTATTATTTTAATTCCTCTGATATATAAATATTTTCATATCGGATTAAACAATGCAGAATGAGTTTGAAGATATTATCTGAAAGTTGACTTGTAATTTACTACAAATAAAATGCAAAAGATTTTAAATTATCATATAATCGTTATTTGAATACTCATTTAATTATCTAAATCGTATAAACATTAATATATGAATTAAGATTCATATTAAAAAAAAAATCCATCATTTTTAAATACTCAAATACTGGTTTCTACTTCCTTAATGAATATAAACATATTGGTAAAGCAAACAATGTTATTACTGATGAAATTAAATACATTGGTGCATATCCAGTACTTACAGATACAAAACAACCCAATAATGCAGGTCCAAAACCTATTGTCGCATCGCAGAAGATGAAAAATGTTGACAGTGCATAAGAACGGCGATGTTCCGGAGTATTTCTCGTAATGATTGCAGTGCATGCTGAGTTTAAAGTGCCGAATCCCAGTGCAGCACATATTGCACAAATTATAACAGTCACATTTGAAGGCATAACAGCAATTAGAAACAGTCCGATTGACTGGGCAACTATACCAACAACACAAACAATCTTATCCCCGCCATTATCCTGAATTCTACCGGCCAGAGGTCTTGTTAGAACCAGACAAATTGAGTATATGATAAAAAACCATGAAAATACAGCTGTTAAATTAACTTCAACTGCATACAGTCTGTAAAATGACAATATCGATACATAACCCAGACTTGTAAGGGCTGTGAAAAATGAAACCGGAACCGCACCGAATTCTATTACCTTTTGCAAACCCGAATAATTCCTGTCATCCGATGTTTTCTGTTTTGTATCATACCTGTCAATGTCAAGTGACATCATGAATACAAATGCCAGTGCTGAAAAGACAGCTGCTGCTGTAAAACATCCTGCAGACCCGAAAGAATCATATAAAAATCCTCCGATGAACGGTCCAAGACCCACAGCTATTGTGGTTCCAAGCATGAAGTATCCGAATGCTTCCGAAAAGCGTTTTTCAGGTAAAATTGCTGTTGCCACCGTTACGATTGCATTGGCCGATGCTCCAAATCCAATTCCGTGGATAAATCTGACGATAATCAGTAAAGTAACATTGTCAACGATAAAATACAGGAGACATGCGAGAAAATGTATGCTCATAAATACCAATGCTATTTTTCTCCAGCCAATCCTCCCAAGTGCATCACCGGAGTATATTCTTGAACACAACCCCCCAAAAACATATATCCCCGAAACCAATCCTGCAATTGTTGCAGTTGACCCCATTGTGGTTGCATATTCTGTTACCGTTGACATTAATGCATACATTACAAGTGCGGTAAAAAGCAAAGCCCCAAATATCAGGAAAAATGATTTTGTAAATATTTTTTCAGAATCGTTAACTGTCATTAAATATTACTTTGTTCAAATATGTTTAAAAAAAATATCATCAAAAAAAAGATAATAGAAGTTAAATAATTAACTTCTAAAAAAGTCCGCTGTCTTCCATACGCTCTTCCAAGTAATGTGCTGGCTTATCTGCTTTTTCCTTAATAATCAGCATGACGATTTCTGTAGCAGTAACCATTACTAAAAGTATAATTAATGCCGGCAGGTAATTGGACCAGATTAAACCCCACTGGGCTTCACGCACCAGCGTGATTGCATATGTCATTGGAATGAATGGATTTGCAACATTGAACAGCTGCGACATAATTTCAACCAGGTATATGCCCCCGGTTCCGGAAATTTGAATTACCAAAAGCACAATAGCAATTGCTTTTCCAACATCTCCCAACGCGGAAACAAACGAGTATATGAATACCATAAATACTTCAGATACCAAAATTACCGACAGGATGAATAATGGAATATTGTCAATATAGATACCTAAGATAAATGATCATAGTATTGTGACTATTGACTGGAACAATTCCATGAATAAAAATACTGCCCAAGCCATAAGCTGCATTTTTGAAGCAAATAAATCATCAGCCGGAAGGGACATATATGGTGGAACTGCATCCAAATGTATTTTTAATTATTTGAAATTAACACTAAAACAGTTAAAATCAAAAAGTCTGCTAAAAAACTCGTTTTATCAGCAAAACTAACCAAAGGAAAAACATTGCTGAAAGGTAAAAAGATTACATTCAAATTTAATGGCAAAACTTATAAAGCAAAGATGGGTAAAAATGGTGTTGCTAAAGTTATCATTAAAAAGAATATTCTGAAAAAGCTTAAAGTTGGCAAAAAAGTTAAATATCAAGCAAAATATGGAAAGTTAATTGTTAAAAAAACCTCCAATGTAAAAAAATAAGTGCAACATGCATCTATTACTTTAATTATTTTTTAAACGAAATCCACACCATTTCAATCTTATTCAACTTATTGACATATCCATTCCACTAAAAAGTAATGTTTAATTTTTTAAAATATAAATAACTATGGCTGAAGTGCTTTTTCATGGTAAAAACATTTAATATGTAAGTTAAATATAATATTACCAACAATTAAAAAAAAAATGGAGAAAAACTCTTGCTAAGTAAAAAATTAATAATATTGACGATATTTCTTGTTTCATTGCTGGCTGTTTCAGCAGCAAGTGCCACAGATAATGCAACAAGTGATTTCGTCAGTATAGAAAATCAAAGTGACCATATAATAAGTGAAAAAAATAATAATCGGGTTTTAGATGATGATAATACTTCAGCAGACACTTCAGATGAGTTACTTGAAATTTCTCAGGACAGAAACATATCCTGCAGTGAAAACAACCTTGTTTTAGAAAAGGACAGTGCATCGGCACCCCAAAGTGAATCTCCATTATACGGGATTGTAGACCTTGGTTCAAATACAATGGAATTGCATATATACCACATTAAAAACAACGGCAAACCCAAATCACTATTTTCCCTGTCTGAAAAATCAGTGACAGCAGTTTACGTTGAAAACAACAATTTGACTGCAAAGGGAATTGACAAAATGATATCCATTTTAAAATAGTTTAATGAAGCCATGGATCTGGCCAACGTTAAGACAAAATATGTATTTGCAACAGCCAGTTTAAGAAAGATTGACAACTGTACAGAAGTAATTGCAACAGTTAAAAATAAAGTCGGACTGGACATTCATTTGTTAAGCGGCGAACAGGAAGCAAAAGCTAGTTTTAACTCTGTAAAAGATACTGAATTGACAACTGATGACGGAATTGTTATCGATTTGGGCGGAGGAAGCTGCGAAGTAATCAATTTTATAAATAAAACCGTAATAACCTCTGAAAGCATGCTATCGGTTCATACTCATGCTACAGCGATTATGTTAGTGGACTGTTTCCGAATGATACGGAAATTAATGCAATAGAAAACAGAGTATTGTCCGAACTGAAAAAACTTGTCGTAAACAATGATACCCAAAGATATGATTTATTCGGCCTCGGAGGGTCTGTAAAAACCATTAAAAAAATTCTGTTATACCTCGGACACATTGATGATGATACCACTTACATTCCGATTTCAATGCTGGATGAATTGCTCAATGAATTCAGCCAGCCAACAAAAGAGAATTATGAAAAGATATTGAATATCAATGCGGAAAGAATCAATACTTTCATACCGGGATTAATAATTACAAGGACAATTGCCAATTATTTCAACGTGACATATTTGCATTTCTGTAAAAATGGTGTAAGAGAGGGAATTTTAAAGGAAATTATTGCAAATGAAAGCCGTGAAGCTACATATAAGAGAAATATTTCGTTAAATATCAGTGATATTGACATTGCATGTGATGAAAATGCGGAAATTTCAATTATCCTTCCAAACAATGCGACAGGGACAGTTACCGTTAAACTGGACAATGACACATATTCCTCATCACTTTACAAAGGAAGCCGCCTGATTGTTCTTTCGAAATTGCAGCCGGGCAATTATTCCGCTAAAATAATATACAGCGGCGATGACAATTATGCGTCCAATAAAACAAAAATTAACATTCATGTCAAATCCACATCACTTGATGCATATGACATGACCCGTGCAAAGAACAGTGATTATGACTATCAAATTAAATTAATTGATGAGACCGGAAAAGGCATTTCAAACAAATTGATTTCATTTAATATCATGTCCATTCAATATTATGCACTGACAAATGACGAAGGAATTGCGGGCATTAAACTGAACCTTGATGAAGGCACATATGAGGTAGATATATCATCTGAAATTACCGGAAAATCCACACATACCCTGAAAATTGTAAAACGCATTGAAAGCAACGAGGATTTGAATGTATACTACCCATGCAATGAAAATTATAAGGTCAGAATCATTGGCGATGATGGAAATTCTGAAACAGAAGGGCAAGATGTAACCGTTGTAATCGACAATAGAATACAAATTCTGAAAACTGATAAAGACGGATTCATTACTGTTTCAATAGATAAAAACTTTAAGACAGGCACACATCCGATTACTGTCCAGTATAAAGGCACAATCATTAAGAACAACATTGTTATAAAGCATCTGATAAGCCTCAAGTCTGCATCCATTAAAAAATCAGCTAAAAAACTGGTGTTGACTGCAAATCTGGGAAAAATCAACGGCAAATATCTTAAAAACAAAGTGGTTGCCTTTAAATTCAACGGTAAAAAGTACACTGCAAAAACCAATTCAAAAGGTGTGGCCAAAGTTACCATCAAATCAAATGTTTTGAAAAAGCTAAAAATCAACAAAAAAGTAACTTACCAGGCAACATACAACAAAGATACCGTCAAAAAAACCGTCAAGGTTAAAAAGTAATTGCTTCGGCAATTGCTTGCATTCTTTTTTTTACACATTACTCTATGTTCACCAAAACCAGTTTTTGAGTATGAAACCTAATAAGCCACATCAAGGTTTAATTGATGTGTATTAGATATACTTTCACAGAAATCTGCAGCATCATATATTGTCTTTGAATTGAACAGCATATCTATAAATAAGCTGAAAATACATCAAAATAAGTTAAAATATAAAAAAAAATAAAAAAATTATGAGTTATTTTTACAATAACTCTATATTATGCTTGTTTTAAGATAAACAAAGGAAATTAATGCTAATGTTTTTACATTACACAACTTTAACCAAGAAAAGCACTTTTGGCATTCTTTCCTGTTTGACAGTTTAGTTAACCTCCCTTATTCCAATTTAAAATACCATAAACAATACATAAAAGTGTTGATAAGATAATTCCTACATAAACACCCCAAATCATAGGGTCTTCAATTCCCAAAATCATCATGCATCACTTCCCGTGTCTATGTTTTTAAATGCCTTGTCAATAACCTCCTGAGCCGGAGGTTTGGTAAGAAGACTTACAACAATTGTGAATATTGCTGAAATTGGAACGGCAATTAACATTACATCAATAAACGGCCATGGAGCAGCAGACAATAACATGTCCGCCCCGAATACGAATTTACATAATCCCAGTCCGACTGCAGTCTTTTTAAATACAAATATCATCCAGAACAAACTGACAAATGTTCCGGACAGGATTCCTGCAATTGCTCCAGGTCTTGTGATTCCTTTCCAGTAAAGTGCACCCAAAAATACCGGCAAGAATGCAGCAGCACAGATTTCAAAGAATAAGCTTGTACCCAATGCCACAACACTTCCCGGAAGTGAAAATGCCATTATCAATGCAAGGAGAATAGCTATTAAGATACCCACTCTTGAAATGCTTATCTGATCAAGTTTCTGTTTGGATTTCTCCCGTATTGTTCCGTAAATATCTACACCAAATGCGGTTCCCTGTGTGTGGAGCTGTGAAGATATTGTTGACATTGCAGCTGCAATCAGGGACAGCAGGAAGATATAAACAAACCATTCCGGCAGTGCCATTGTAATAAATGTCGGAATGATTTTATCAATGTTTCCTCCAACTACATCAACGGCGATTTTACCCAGTTCATTGAAGAAATATACATTGGAAAGAGATCCTACAATATATGCTGTTGTAGGCATTATTGCAATGAATATTCCTCCGATTAAAACTGATCTGTTCAGTTCCTTATCAGATTTTACTGTCATGAACCTTACAATCAGTGACGGCTGTGCAAGCACACCGATACCTACACCGATTAATGTAGATGATACAAGTGACCACCAGAACGGTGTTCCAAACGTTGGAAACGAAGTCCATCCCGTACCGCCCGTAGCCGTTGCTTCAGCAGGATATAGGTTGACCATATTTGTCAGTGCAGTATTTGCAGTGTGGACTCCTCCAAGTATCCAGTATACAAATACCAACAGAAAGACCATTGCAACAACCATGATGGTACCCTGTAATGCGTCTGTATACATTACACCACGTATTCCACCGAAGAGCACATAAAATGTGATGATTATTGACAATATCAGAAGTGCAATGCTGAAATCGATTAAAAGTGAAGATTCCAAAAATCTTGCAGCACCGATTAACACTACTGCAGCATATAACGGCATTGCACAGAATATAATTAATCCTGAAGCGTAATGGATGAATTTGGAATCAAAACGTTTTCCCAAAAATTCAGGAAATGTTAGAGATTCCAAAGCATGTCCCATACGACGGGTTCTTTTTCCTAAAAATACAAATGCGATAAATACACCAATAATAATATTTAAGAATGCTAACCATAAAACACTCATCCCATATTCACCGGCGACTCCTCCAAAACCAACAATAGCCGCTGTCGAAATAAACGTTGCCCCATAACTCATTGCCATAATGAAAGGGTGCGTATCCTTACCCGCTATCATGAAGTCTTCAGAGGATTTTGTTTTTCTGTAGGCATAATATCCTACAAATACAAGGGCGAATATGTAGACTATAAATATTATTGCTAAAATCATAACGTCCATAAATAATTACCTCTAAAATAGAATATTAAACAAATTAATATTACAATTAATTAGTATAATTAAATAATTATTTAAATATTGTTATGTTATACGCTGGTGCACATTAGGATATGAAATATTGAACCCCGTGTATTTTTCCAAAGTCTTTTCCATGCTCTTTAAAATCAAGCATTAATTTCAAAGCTTCATCGAGTGTGAGTTCGATTCTTTGGGTCAATAACAATTCGGCATTTAACTCATCAGTCAAATCCTTGTAGATTACAGCTTTCAGCATTTCACCCATTTCTTCATCATCACAATACTCGTTTACCAGCTCAAAGCATCCTCTAAAATCTTTGGAAAATAATTTCAGTAAAAATATGGGCATTAAACTTATAATGTTTTTATCCGAAACCTTCATCAACCTTGCTGAAACATCATCGATTGCTTCCTTATCGTCACTGTTAACCAGTGCAAGAACCTTTTCGTGTAAAGCATCCCGATAGTTTTCATCGATTTCCAATGCCTTGTCACAGAATTCTATGGTTTTTGAATCATTGCCCAGCATTTTGTATAATCTTGCAACAAGCAGGATTTTTCTCTTGTCTTTTGGGTCAACAACCCTTTCAAGAGACTCCATTGCAGAATATGCTTCTTTATTTTCATGCAGGTTGATATGACAGACCGCCTTGTCAAACCATAACAATTCATCATATGGATCTTTTTCAATTAGAGGATTGATTAGTGATAAAGCATCACGGTAACGCTCTAATTTTAGCATAGATGATATTCTAAAAGCAATTGAAGCCCTGTAGTTTTTATCGGTTGGATTTACACATTCAAAATGGTTCAGTGCTTTTTCATAATTTTCCTGTTCAAATTCCATCATACCTTGTTTAAATTCATTATTCATTTTTATCACCATCTTAAATTATAATTGAGAAAGTATATATACTTTATTTAAAATTTAAAGTCAATATTGTTTTTAATTTGTAATTTAACGAGTTCTAAGCAATATTTACTTCAACGTGTAAAATATTACAACAAAGATTTATAATCATGAAAAATAATAACTAAACATATTAAGTAAAATCTTATAAAATAGGGATACTATGTTTTGGAATGAGAAAGCAGAATGTATGAACAAAGAAGAAAAAGAGAAAATACAACTAGAAAGACTACAAAAGACTGTAAAACTTGCATATGAAAATGTGGAGTTTTATAAAAAACGATTCGACGAAATCGGATTAAAACCAGAAGACATCAAGACATTAAAAGACATTGAAAAAATTCCATTTACAACAAAAAGTGACCTTAGGGAAGCATACCCTCTGGGACTCCTTGCAGTTCCAAGAGAAGAAATCGTGGAAGTGCACGCATCTTCCGGAACCACAGGAAAACCTACAGTGACAGCATACACCCAGAACGATTTGGATATCTGGGGAGAATGTATTGCACGAGGACTTAAAATGGCCGGAGCCAAAAAAGAATACATCATCCAGAACGCATACGGGTACGGTTTATTCACAGGAGGATTCGGTATCCACCATGGAGGAAACAGAATGGGAGCAATAACAATCCCAATATCTGCCGGAAATACGCAAAGGCAACTGGACACAATGGTTGATTTCCAAAGCGAAATTCTGACATGTACCCCCTCCTATGCCGCATATCTGGGCGAATCCAGAGAAAAAGCTGGAATCCCTCTTGAAGACATCAACCTTAAAATCGGAATTCACGGAGCGGAAATGTGGACAAGCGAACTGAGAAACAGAATCGAAACATCCCTCGGAATAAAAACCCACAATATCTATGGTCTGACCGAAGTAATGGGTCCGGGCGTGGCACAGGAATGCAAACAGCAGAATGGAATGCACATTCAGGATGATCATTTCTACCCCGAAATAATCGATTCCGAAACCGGCGAAACTCTTGATTACGGTGAAAACGGAGAACTTGTACTTACTTCACTTACAAAAACCGGAATGCCCATTTTAAGGTTCAGAACAAAGGATCTGACTTCACTTATTGGTGAAAAATGTGAATGTGGAAGGACAACCGTTAGAATGACCAGAATCACCGGAAGAAGTGACGACATGTTAAAAATCAAGGGAGTTATGGTTTTCCCATCACAAATCGAAAAGGCATTGCTTAAAGTCCATGGAGTCACACCTAACTATCTGATTCATGTGACAAGACCTGACATTCTCGATGAGGTGGAAGTTAAAGTAGAGGCCTCAAAAGAACTGTTCTCAGATGAAATGAAAGAAATGGAAAGAGTGGAAAAACAGATACAGTCATCCATCAGGTCAGAAACCGGTTTAAGAGTAGACGTAACCCTCTGTGAACCGGAATCACTTCCAAGAAGTGAAGGTAAAGCTGTTCGCGTAATAGATGAAAGGGAGTTTGAATAGGTGATAAAATGACAGTAAAACAAATTTCAATTTTCGTGGAAAATAAAGAAGGAAGAATTAAAAAAGCAATCGACACATTAGCAAAAGAAAACATTAATATTCGTGCATTATCCATAGCAGATACTACAAAATATGGAATTTTAAGACTGATTGTATCAGATAATGAAAAGGCCATAGAAGCACTGGAAAATGACGGTTTTATCGTTAAGGAAAATGAAGTTATTCTTTTGTCCGTGCCTGATGAGCCTAACGGATTAAATTCAACATTAGCAGTTTTTGATGAAACCGGAATTAATCTGGAATATCTGTATGCTTTTGTAAGCAGTAAAACAGACAAAGCTATCGTAGTTATGAGACTGGAAAATATGGAAAAAGCAATAAATGCATTAAATAAAAACAATATCAAAATACTTGATACACAAGACATTAAAGATTTATAGAAAAGATTGAAACTCTTTTCTACAACTTATTTTTTTAACTTTAACATAACTAGAATTCTTTTAATAAAGTAGATATATCTTCTCTTGAATAACCTAAACGAACAAAGAGACTTTTAAGCGGTTCACTGTCAGGAATTGTACCTAATTCCCTCCAACTTTTGAAATCATTGCTTAAAATACCGTTGATTAAAAGTTGAATTGTGATAAAATCATCACTTTTCACTGCTATAAAAGCATCTTCATCTTTGAAAACTTCATCAGGATCAATTAATGTTAATCTACCAGTTCTATCTTTTTTTACAATAGCATTGTCAATTCTGTAAGCCATAATACCACAACAGTTTTATTAATTATAATATATGTTTAAATACTATTTAAAATTTAACCTTTGATAGAATTATATCCACTTTCAATAGCTTTCAAATTCATTTCATGGAATTTAGGTTTGAGGTTGTTTTTCATTGCATCAATAACAGACTCTTTTTTAAGTGGAAATTTATCATCGGCAGTTACAGCACCTAAAAGAACCATGTTTAAAGCTAAAACACTTCCGGCATCGATGGCCAGCTGTGTTCCGTCAATCGGAAGAACATGTTTAAAGTTTTCTTTTAGTGTCTTGGTAATGCTGTCAACACTCGGATAGGGTTTATCTGTTGAAGACGGAATGATTGGATGAGTGTTGAAAACAATTTTGGTTTCTGAATTTGCCTTATCAAGACCCCTCATTGTTTCAACCGGTTCAAATGAAAGCAGCATGTCGGCTGATTGATTTGGAATGATTGATGAATTGAAACCACCGATTTTTAATTCGGTAGAGACAGATCCTCCCCTTTGAGACATTCCGTGAATTTCGCTCATTACGACATCGAGACCCTGATTCATTGCAGCCTCGCCGATAATGGTGGAAGTTTTAATGATTCCCTGACCTCCAACACCACAAATATAAATACTATAATAGTTATCCATAATTTCACCTTCCTGATTCGAGCGCACCATATTTACAGACCTGTATGCAAACATTACATCCGTCACATTGCGCCTTATCGATTGTGATTTTTCCATTGACTTTTGAAATGGCGGGACATGCCAATTCATTTACACATTTATCACAATAATTACAATTACCCTCAACAAAATTTACCGGAGGTTTTTTAGCCAAACCTTTAATTAAAGTACATGGAGCTTTTGATATAATGACTACTGTATCATCTCTTTGGAAAGCTTCCTTATAAGTTTTAATTACCTGCTCAAGGTTAAACGGATTGATTACACGCACATACTCACATCCGCAGGCAAGTGCCAGTTTACGAATGGATATTTCAGGAGCATCATCACCCATACCGTCAACCGGAATTCCCGGATTTGGCTGACCTCCTGTCATTGCGGTAATCCTGTTGTCAAGAACGGTTAAAACGAAATTATGCTTATTGTGAACAGCATTGATTAGAGGTGAAACACCACTGTGGAAAAAGGTAGAATCACCAATGAAACTTGCTACCTTCTGGTCTGTTGATACTGAAAATCCACATCCGTCACCAACACTGGAACCCATTGACAATAAGTAATCCGCAGCATTATAAGGAGGGTTGATACCTAATGTATAACATCCTATATCTGATGCAAATATTACCTCTTCGGGTTTTAATCCCATTTCATCGATAGCAATGTTTATTCCGTAATACATTGCCCTGTGAGGACATCCAGCACACAATACAGGAGCGCGGGAAGGAAGATCTTTTTGTAATTTGGTTAAACCTAAAGAATACTTAATTGTCCCATCTTGTTTGAAGTTTAAAACCTTATCTAAACCTTCCGCAACAATATCTGAGTTGAATTCATGATAAAGCGGAAATGTTCCATCAAGTTTACCGTGAACAATAACATCGAGATTTTTAGCACCGATTGCAGATAGGGTTTCCCTTTCAATAATCGGGTCAACTTCTTCAACAACAAAGACTTCGTCCAAATCCTTTATGAACTCCACTACCTTATCCTGAGGGAAAGGATAGGAAAATCCCAATTTCAAAATATTAACATTCAGATTATTAAATTTGACAACATCATAAGCGTAATTATAAGCACTGCTTGAAGCTATTAACCCATATTCCTTATCATCTGAAAATTCAATGTTATAATTATACTTGCTTTTATTGGTTAAATCTCCAATTTTATGGATTTTATCCCATAATCTGACATGCATATCTCCCGCAAATGCAGGAACCGGAACATATTTTGACGGGTCCTTGTTGAAATGACCTCTCTTCCAGTGATTATCATTATTTGATGAATTATCATTTATCTCTCCAAATTCAACAACTCCCCTCATGTGAGATACGCGTGTTGTTGTTCTGACAATTACAGGTAAACCAAACTGTTCGGATAAATCAAATGCATATTTGACCATATCCTTTACTTCCTGACAATTTGACGGTTCCAAAATAGGAACATTGGCCAATCTTGCATAGTTACGTGTATCCTGTTCATTTTGAGATGAAAAGAGTGACGGGTCATCTGCAGATAAAATAACCATTCCACCGGTTACTCCAGAATATGCGGTTGTCATAAATGAGTCTGCTGCAACATTCATACCCACATGCTTCATGAAAGTAAATGACCTTAAACCTGAAGCAGCTGCAGTAGCCGCAACCTCCATAGCAACTTTTTCATTAGTGGAAAACTCAAAATAAATATTAGCATCCTTAGCCAATACTGACAATACATTTCCAATTTCTGATGAAGGAGTTCCGGGATATGTAGCTGCAATAGAAACACCAGCCTCTATTACTCCTCTAACAGCAGCCTCGTTTCCCAGTAAAAATTGTTTTTCACCAGAACTTCCTGTGACTAATTCTTTTAAATTCATTATTTTTCCTCAAAAATATCATTAATAACAATATATTATATAGTACATTAAACTATAAATATATATTATAATGTTTTATAAGCTTACACTTCCGGAGGGGAAATGATGATTAAAGTTTATGTTTCTAGATTCAATAGCAAGACCGATGAAGAACCGCATTTAGAGTGTTATGAAATTGAAAAAACACCCCATATGAAAGTTCTTGATGCCTTGCAGGCCATTAATGAAAAATATGATGCCGACATTAGTTTTCAAAGTTCCTGCAGAGCAGGACAATGCGGATCATGTGGCATTTTATTTAAAGGAAACGGAGCATTGGCCTGTCAAAAAGAAATTCAGGACGGAGCGATTATTGAACCTCTTAAGTTTCCGGTAATTAAGGATCTGGTAGTTGACAAGTCAAGTATTGAAGCCAAGGTTAAAGATTTGGAGCTGTCACTTCAATGTGACCACAAATGCGAGGAACTTGATACAGACATAACCAAAGAGGATTCTCAGGAAACCAAAAAGGTCAGAAGCTGCATTGAATGTTATTCATGTTATTCAACCTGTCCTGTTGTTAACATAGCAACTGAAGAGTTTGGCGGCCCATATTTAATGAGATACATCAGAAAATTTGAAAGCGACCCTAGAGATAACTTTGACAGACTCAAGGAAGCACTTGATGACGGACTGTACAACTGTACCAGCTGCGGCAAATGTTTGGCAGTTTGTCCTAAAAACATCAACACATTCGGAGATGCCATCGAGAAAATGAGAGCAATAGCCGTTGCGAACGGTTCCGGACCGCTCCCCGAACATGTGGTCTTTAAAGAAAATATTCTGAAAAGCGGAAGGTCAGTTACGACAGATAAACCTTCATTTATTGAAGAAGCCAAGAACAATACAGGTTCAAAAATTGCTTTTTTTACCGGATGTATGGTTGATTACAAATTTCCCGAAGTTGGTCACAAGCTAGTTAAAATCCTTAAAGAAAACGGAATTGATATCGATGTTCCCGAAGGTCAGGTCTGCTGCGGTTCACCCCTTTTGAGAACCGGTCAAACCGACATGGTGCAGAGTCTTGTTGATAAGAACAAAGAAGTTTTTAAAGATTATGATACTGTCATTACAATCTGTTCAGGCTGCGGAGCTACATTAAAAAACAATCATCCGCAATTCGGATCCAATTTAAATGTTATGGACATCAGTGAGTTTCTAGTAGATAAACTAGACCCTTCCAAATTAAAAGAAGTGAACATGAAAGTTACATATCATGACCCCTGCCACCTGGGAAGAGGTCAGTCAATTAAGGACCAGCCTAGAGAAATCATTGAAATGATTCCCGGCATTGAATTTGAAGAAATGAAATATCCCTGCCAGTGCTGTGGTGCAGGAGGAGGAATCAAATCCGGAAGACCTGAAATAGCACTTGACCTATCAAAATCCAAAGCTGAAATGATTAAAGATACCAGAGCGGAAGCCGTTGTTACAATTTGTCCGTTCTGTGAACTGAACCTGCAGGACGGTTTAAATGCAATCGGATGTGAAGACATTAAATCAATGCATCTGCTTGAATTACTGAATAAAGCTTATGAATAATTAAAAAATGGAGTTGATTAAAATAGGAGATGTTGCTGTAAGTGAAGAAAAAGTTGTTGAAACAACAACTATAAATTCACCGGAACAAAAAGAAGAAAGCAAAACCGAAAAAGAATCAACTTCCACTAAGAAATCCAAATCTAAAACTCAATCCAGAGGACAGACACGGGCAAAAATCATAAAAGAACATGAAAAAAATGAAATCAGTCTTTTTAAAGAAAATATTTATATTGTTTTTGTTGAATGTGAAACCCCCGGAAACATAGGTTTTCTTGCAAGAACAATGGCAAACTTTGGATTGAAAAATTTAATATTAATTAATCCTCCTAAATTAACAAACGAAGCATATTATCAGGCAACACATGGGAAATACATTGTTGAGAATGCAAAAATCTATCCCACATTGGATGATTTCTATCAGTCACAAAGAATTGACTTTAAAGTTGCTTCAACCGGAATGGCGGGAGGAAGTTATAATCTGGCAAGAATACCAATCAGACCGGAAGAACTTGGCAAATCATTAAACGTTTCAAATAATATTGCCATTCTGTTTGGAAGAGAAGGTGATGGCCTTTCAAATAAAGAAATCAGCGACTGTGACATTTGCGTATCCATTCCGACCGATCCCGCTTATCCCATTATGAATATTTCACATGCCGCCGCAATAATATTTTATGAACTGTTTAAAAACAAGCATGATTATTGCGCTGAAGGCATCAGCCAAAGCAGTGATTTGGAAAAAAAATATTTAGTCAAAGATATGGAAGAGTTAATTGACTATCTGGATATTCCGGACCACAAGAAAAGAAATGGTCTTAAAACATTCAATAACATTGTTTCAAGAGCATTTATAACCGGACGAGAGATACATACCTTAAAAGGTATATTAAGACGATTGAAAAATAAAATTGGTGAACAATGAGACGACCTAAAATTGTGGATTTCAGCAGATTTATCCTTAAATACATATTCAACTGGAGATTTTGGATAGCGGAAATCACAAAAAAATCAAAAATATACAAAAAATTCATCGACAAAATGCTTTTTGAAGATGATGAGATTCTTGTTATACCAAATACTATAAAAATCAACAAAAAAATCGAATCCGAAGGTTCTGAATTTCTGCCAACCCAAGTCATTAAAGATGTTATCAAACGCTGCGACGACATTGTTATTATGAACACATGTCTGTGCAGAACCTCCAATAACTGTAAAGACTATCCTCAGGATATCGGATGTATTTTTTTAGGACCCACATCCCGAAAAATCCCAAAACATATCGGTAAAAAGGCAACTGTTGAAGAAGCATTGGCACAAGTTGACAGGGCAGATGCTGCCGGTTTAAGTCATATTATTGGAAGAAATAAGATTGATACTGTTTGGATGAATGTTCATCCAGGAAAAGGGCTTTTGACAATCTGTCATTGCTGCCCTTGCTGCTGTTTGTGGAAAGTTTATCCGAATCTGGATGAAGATATAAGCGACAAGTTAGAGAAACTCGAAGGTGTGGAAGTTAAGCTTCATGAAGACAAATGCAGGTTATGCAAAAAATGTCTGAATGAAGTCTGCATGTTTCAGGCCATTAGTATGAAGGACAACCGAATATCCATTGATTATGATACCTGCAGAGGCTGTGGTCTTTGCGTTTATACATGTAAATTTGATGCAATTACAATTGACTACACTGATGAAACCATTGACAGTGTTGTTAATAGAATGGAAGATTTAATTGAAATAAAAGATTTATAAGAAAATATTTGTGTGAAAGTATGGCAATTTTAAGTGATAAAACTATAAAAGAATATTTAAAAGAAGGCAAAATTGGATTTGAACCTCTTTTAGATGAAAAACAAATTCAACCCTCTTCTATTGACATGAGACTGGGGGATGAATTTAAAGTATTTAAAGTGATTAGAAAACCCTACATTGACCCCAAAGATGAGGAAGACATTTCATCCTATATGGAAGCAACAACCGTTAAAGAAGGCGCAGCATTTATAATTCACCCCAATGAATTCGCCCTGGCCACCACATTGGAGTACGTTAAAGTGCCTGATGACCTGGTTGCAAGAGTGGAAGGACGTTCAAGTATGGGCAGATTGGGTGTGACAATGCATGTTACAGCAGGATTCATCGATCCGGGCTTTGAAGGAAGAATCACCTTGGAGATATCCAACATCGGCGCAATGCCCGTTGCCCTCTATCCCGGCCAGAGAGTATGTCAGATTGTTTTTGAAACAATGACCACCCCATCCGAATTGCCTTATGGACATCCAGATAGAAACAGCAAATACATGGGTCAGACTCGCCCGGAAAGCAGCAGAGTCAAAATGGATTATGAATTAAAAAAGAATCAGGAGTAAATATTTATGAATCATGATAAAATGTCAAATATCAGTGCAAAAAGAGGATTTCTATGGCCATCATTTGAGATATACTCAGGAGTATCCGGTTTTACTGATTACGGACCTCTTGGAGCAAGTTTAAAAAACAACATCATGCAGAAATGGAGAAAACAGTATGTTTCAGGTGAAGGATTTTACGAAATCGAAGGACCGACCGTAATGCCAAAAGAAGTTCTTAAGGCATCCGGACATGTCGATAACTTTACCGATCCGATGTGTAAATGTGAAGAATGCGGAGAAGTATTCAGAGCAGACCACATTATTGAAGAGGTAATCGGCGAGGATGTGGAAAGCCTTGAAAACGAAGAGCTTGACCAGATTGTAATCGACAACAGTATTGTATGCCCAGAATGCGGAGGTAAACTGTCCAGTATCTGGAATTATAACCTGATGTTTAAAACTGAAATCGGCGCCAAAGGAGATAAAGTAGGTTATATGAGACCTGAAACTGCACAGGGAATATTCATTTTATTCAAACGTCTTGAAAGATTTTTCAGAGGAAAACTACCGTTCGGAGCTGTTCAACTTGGAAAAGCATATAGAAATGAAATTTCACCAAGACAGGGAGTTATAAGACTTAGGGAATTCACACAGGCCGAAGCTGAAATCTTTTTAAACCCTCAAGACAAGACCCATCCCAAATTCTCACAAATCGAAGATGTTGTTTTGAGACTTAATTCACAGGAGGTTCAGGAAAAGAACCTTGAGCCTTTGGAAATAACTGCCCGTGAAGCATTGGACAAGGGAATTGTGGCCAATGAGATGCTGATATATCAGCTTTATTTAGCCCGTAAATTTTTAACCGAAATTGGAATTCCCGAAGAAGTTTTAAGATTCAGACAACACCTTGCCGGAGAAATGGCTCATTATGCCCTTGACTGCTGGGATGTTGAAGTTAAAACCGACAAATACGGCTGGGTTGAAATCATCGGAATCGCCGACAGGGGAGATTATGATTTGACCTCACATTCCAGATACAGTAACGACGAGTTAAATGTATTTATAGAATACGATGAACCGAAAAAAGTTAAAAAGACAATTGTAAAACCAAACTTATCAAAATTCGGACCTATATTTAAAGGAGATTCCCCAAAAGTAAAACAGGCCATTGAAAACAGTGATGTTGACGAAATCAAAACCGCAATTGAAACTGACGGCAAATTCACTATTGAACTGGACGAAATTTATGAGGTTACAGAGGACTTACTTATATTTGAAGATGTTGAAGAGGAAATAACCGGAGAAAAAATTGTTCCTCACGTTATCGAACCTTCATTCGGTATTGACCGTATAACCTATGCCGTTTTACTGCATTCATTTGCCGAAACAGATGAAAAGGACTACTTTAAATTTGATAAATCAGTAGCTCCCGTGCAGGTTGGAATCTTTCCTCTCGTCAACAAAGAAGGTCCTCGTGAAATTGCCCAGGATTTAACTGAAACCTTAAGAATGGCAGGTTTTACAGTAGAATATGATGCAAGCGGAACTATCGGCAGGAGATATGCAAGAGCTGATGAAATTGGAGTTCCTTTAGCTGTTACTGTTGATTTTGAAACTTTGGAAGATAAAATGGTAACCGTGAGAGACAGGGACAGTGAAGCTCAGGAAAGAATTCCGATTGCTGAACTTAAAGACTACTTGGAAAAATATTATAAATGAGCGTGAAAAACTCATTTATTCTTCTTTTTGAAATTTTTAAACAGGTTATTGGCCCACAATATTGCATCCCTGCTTCTGGAAGACAATACCCTGTTTTGGTCAAAGAATCCGTTATCCTTAAACAGACCTAAAATCATCGCCTTGTCCGTAACAATCAAAAGAAAGTTGTTTTTGAATTTAAATGAAGACAGGTACTTGATTTTGGATTTTTTTTCATAAATTCCCAAAACATCATCAGACACGATTACTTCAACATATCTTCCTTTTTTGATTAGTGAATTGAATCTTTTGTTAAAATCGACATGGTAAAAAGGCATGATGCAGCGAACTTCTTTCGCATCTTTCAGTACACTTACAATGTGATTGTTGATTTTATAGGCGTCAACCCCACCGGATTCCATTAATTCTGCATTGCGCAGCAGGAATAATTCGGATACTGAATCTTCAGGAATCATGTCAATGACATGGCCATCAGTAATGTTGAAAAAATCATTCAGGATATTGGCAACCTCCTTAAGTTCCAAAACGTTCGCCATCTGTATTTTAATGGAGTTGGATAAATAATATCTGTTGGATTCACGGTGAACAAATTCCTTCAGTTCAAGACCGTGTATTGTGACTGATATTGAACTATAATTCAAATTTGTATTCCTCGCCAATTCTTTAACATTTTGAGGTTTCTCATATAGTGCAGCCAGGATTTTTAATCTGATAATAGAGTTTGCCGCATATCTTATGTCTTCGGATATTGAATTGTAGTTTTTTAAATAATTTTCATTTTCATTCATGTTAATCACCTATGTAGTATTACTCACATCAATATTTTTTATTACTAAAAAAATATAAAACCTATCGAAGTGAACAGATGTGAAAAATCACAGATGCAAAAAACTTAATAGACACAAATATTTCAGATATTTTTTAAAAACATAAAAAATATAACCTAAACAACTAAATATTTACATGGGGATGAAAATGATAGACACACATATACACGCAGATGCAAGAAGTGGAGAAGACCTCGAAATGATGTATCTTTCAGGAATCGACAGTGCAATAACATGCAGTTATTATCCATATAAAATACCGGATGAAATTGTTCTTTTAAACCATCTGAACAGAATCCTGGAATTTGATACAAAAAGAGCAAAAGAATACGGACTTGATTTGAAAGTTGCCCTGGGCATCCATCCGACAAATTCAAACATAAATCCAAAAACGATCTTTGAAAACCTTTACAGGTGGATTGAAACAGATAAAATTGTCGCCATAGGCGAAATCGGACTTGAAGATTTAACCGACAATGAAATTGATATCTTTAAAAAGCAGCTGGACATTGCCGATGAAACAGACTCCAAAGTGATTATACATACTCCAAGAAAAAACAAAAGGGAAGTCTTAAAAGTTATTTTGGATATCCTTCCGCAGCATCTCAATGAAAACCAGGCAGTAATTGACCATATCAACCCGCAGGTTGTCGGTGATGTGATAAATACTGACTGCATGTTGGGATTAACCGTACAGCCTCAAAAGATGGACCGGTTTGAAGCGATATCAATTCTGGATGAATACGGATTTGACAGATTCCTATTAAACAGTGATATGAGCAACAAGCCTTCAAATCCCCTTTCAGTTCCAGAGACCGTTCGTGAATTGACAAGACAGAGCTATGAAAAAAATGAAATCAGAAAAGTGGCCGGAAATAATGCTGAAAAATTCTTCAAAATCTAGATAGATATGGATTTGATTGAAAAATTACCTATACCTATTTCGGGATTAATTCTTGCCTTATTATCTCTCGGAAATCTTCTTCAGGACATACATCCTTATTTAAGATATGCCTTTGGAGCAATTGGTGGAGTATTTTTAGTTTTAATGGTTTTGAAGGCCGTTTTATACCCCGGAAGCGTTAAAGATGACTTGAAAAATCCAGTTATCCTCAGCAGTTCGGGGACTTTTTCCATGAGTTTAATGATTTCATCCACATATCTCATACCATTTACACCGGGCACTGCATATGCTATATGGATTATTGGAATTTGCCTTCATATTTTACTAATAGTTTACTTTACCTATCATTTTATTATACGTGAATTTGATATTTCAACAGTTTATCCCAGTTACTGGATAGTGTTTGTCGGGATTACCATGGGTGCCATCACCGCCAATTTTCATGGAATTCATGAGATGGATTCAATATTTTTCATGACAGGATTTACTGGAATGTTGCTGTCAACACCCCTGATTTTATACCGCGAATTCATTTATAAAAGAATTCCCGATGCAAATAAACCCTTAAGCTGTATTTTTACCGCACTTTTCAGCATATTAATTGTAGGATATCTGAATTCTACTGAAAATATTTCAAATGAATTTGTTATAGTACTGTATGGACTGGCATGCCTGTTTTACATATATTCATTTTACAAACTTGTCAGTTTGAGAAATCTGGAATTCTATCCAAGTTTTTCAGCATTCACATTTCCCTTCGTCATCAGCACCCTTGCAACAAAAGGCATGACTGGCATAATCCATTCAAATATTTTAAATTATGCATTGAATTTTGAAATGATAATAGCTACAGTACTCGTTATCTATGTACTCAACAGGTATATTGAATTTTTAAAAAATAGTTGAAAGTAGATAATTAATCTACTTATCCTTTATTGATAACTTTTACTTTTTTAGGAGAAACAATAATTAAATGTTTATCTTCAGTGTGTTCAAGCAGTAATGCCTGGGCACCATGTTTTGCCCTAATCTGTTTGATTTTATCACCGGCAAGTTTAAAGTTTGGTGCACTTTCCTTTTCTAAAAAGGACAAGTCCAAAATAACGGGGTTTTGTTCCGCAACTACCTGATCAACAACATAATTGATATCATCGATTGTTTTCGGTCTGATTAAAACAATTTCATAAAATGACTGTTCCGGAACGATAACCTCATAATCATCATAAAACGGCATGGGATTAGGTTGAGGACGAGGATTTGGACTTTGTGTCGGTCTTGGAGCCTGTCTGTGCTGATACTGAGCATTTGGTCTGGATTGCTGCTGAGGGTTTGGCCTAGACTGTTGATGATTAGTCTGTGGCCTGCCAGCATTATCTTTAGGTTTTATAACATCCATAATCGTATCCATTAAACCCGGACCGCCATTTTTCCGTCTTCCACTTTCTGTTTCTTCAAAACCTAAACTTCTTTTTATATCATCGATGAAACTCATTTGAATTACTCCTCTAAATATTCAATAATGGCATCCAATAGTTTAGAAGCACCATTATTATAAACATCTTCTGCCGGCAGTTTATATGTGGATTCAAAGTATTCAGGACACATATCCGAACTGGCATTTTTAAGATTGATTGATAAACCAACAACTTTTGTCGGTTCAACAGCTTCGATAGCCTTGATTTCTTCTTCAATTCCTTTAGGTTCCCTATAAGGGTGATTAGGTCTGTGTCCAACAATAACCGCATCAGGAGCAGCCCCGATTAAGATAGCTGCAGACAAACCTCTTGGATGAGGGTTTCCATCTTCAGTTAAACTGGATTGACCTTCTATAAAAATAATATCCGGTTTTTTGGTTTCTTCAACATATTTTATAGCGCACAAAACTGCAGATGGAACATCCATTGCAGATAAACTTCCTGCTCTAAAATTAAAATCAGTCGGTTCTTCCAATCCCATTTCATCGGTTGAAATGATTGCAGGTTTTAAACCCCTCTCCTCACTTGCCATACCGAGCATTTTAGTGGTTGTTCTTTTACCGCATTCCTGAGAGGTTCCTCCAACGAAAATTACCGGTGCTTTAGGAGTGTAAGATATTTTTGGTAAAACTTCACATGATTTTTTAGGGGCGACACCGGCTATCTTTTCAACAACATCAAGTCTTGGACCGATTTCTTTAACAGTGACATTTTTGGAATCAGCAAATTTCTTTAAAGACAGGTTTTCATTAACGGATAATGATCTAAAAGAAGTAATAACATTCAATCCCGCATCAATTGCCTGAACTGCATATTTCAATGCAGTACCTTCAGCACCAATTGGCAGCATTATAACCATTGACTTTGCACCAGGAGCGTTTTTTAAACACTCTTCTAAACTGCTTGACACGGTTTTACCGCAAAACTGTTTTCCCTGTTTTCTAACGTCATCATCAATGTATCCTACAGTTTCAATGCCGTCGAGATTGGAGAATTTTTCTCCTCCGCCCCCACAACCTACAACTATAAACGGATTTAAATCTTGAATCTCTTTTACTGATTTTACTGAATACAAACACTTCACCCCTATCATATAATTTATAACTTATAACTTCTAATGAAATATTAAAATAATAAACTTTTTCAAAAAAAAATACTTTTAAAAAAAAGTTACTATTACTAATTATGCATATTCATACTTAATAAAGTATAATGTTTTATAGCTGAAAATTACCTAAACTCACATATTTCCGAAAAATTATTTATGAAAATATATGCATGAAAACACTCCCATATTCAAAATGCATAGTTAAAAGCTTTTGATTTCTAGATTCAACTAGCAGCAATACTACTACATTGTAGTCCGAATCACTTTTTTAAATATATCATCATCAGCACTCCGGTTGCTGCAAGATTCCAGTGCATTATGAGACCTAAAATTCACTCCTACACTGAAGTTGATTTTTACGAGTAATATTTCCAAATTAACACCATCTATCTAAAAATTTCAGCTCTAAACACAACTGAATCAGATGATCTATTCATAACAAAATATTCCTTTGCAAATTTTAGCAATGCTGAAAAACTATATGCCGGGGGATAAATTTCAGATAAATCATGTTCCAGACCCTTTTTATACTCATCCAAATCTGTATATACCTGAAAATATTCTTTATCATCATCATCAAATATTAAAACAAAACTTGTACCCTCCGGTTCATCAATACAGGGGACAATCACTGTAGATGCCAATAATTTTTCTTTCAGTTCATCATCTGAAAAGTCTTTTTTACAAAGTAATTGATTTAATTCTTCATTTTTTACATCTTTAATTTTATGATTGCTTATAAATCCAAATTGACTTAAAAATATATCCATTGGTATTTTAAAGCGGCAACCAAAAGGATTTATTAAAATAGTTGTGTATTGATCCGTTGTTTTAGTATTCCAGCCAAATCCTTCATTGATATTGCTATTGCTGAGGAGAATTTGGGAAAATATGTATTAATAATTTCTAAATTTGTAAATAAAGGTACTGCATCGTTTTCACCATAATACGGTAAATCTTCTATATCAAAGCCAAATTGCCCATTAAGTTCGAATGCTTCTTTTTTTACATCTTCATATCTGTTTTTTCTAAAAATAAC
>CACZNW010000058.1 GCA_902782595.1 uncultured Methanobrevibacter sp.
ATAAGGCAACTAAAAAGCTATATAAATCAGAAAATGGAATATTAAAAAGATTTGACTTGAAATTAAATGAATGGAATGATAAAAATATAGGAATTTCTAAAAATCCCAGAAGTTTTTGAAAGAACAGTAAAGTATTTTAGTCATTTCGTGCAATATATATTATTTAATGTATATTAGAAAAGGATTACTTTTTATAGTGCTGATTATCTTTTTGTGCTTTGGCTGTGTAAGTGCGCATGACACAAACCAGACTGACGCATACAGTGCGGATAACATCACAGACACTGAAATACTTGAAGATACTCCTGTTTATGAGGAATACAATATCTCATCAGATATTAATTTGACAATTAATAATCAGGAGTCCATTAAAATAGATGTGGACAAATATGAATCAGATAATGATACATCCAACGTCCATAACCTGTCTGGCATAACAGTTTATATAGATAATAAAGCGGTATTTGACAGGTCATTCAACTCCAACAGCCATTATAAATTCAGCATTCCGGTTGATGAAATGGATCTTGCAGCAGGAAAACACAATATCTGCCTGGAGTTGAAAATCAGGGACACATTTAAAAAAAGCACTCCCAAGATAACCCTGAAAAACAATATGTTATACATTAGTTTCAGCGAATCTGCAATACTCGACCAGAAAAAGAATTATATCTACCGTTACAATTCAACTTTCACGGTGATAGAAAAACCCGAACCGATAATCACCATAATAAATGTTACCGGAGAGGAAATTATAATCAGCTACTCCGATAACATACCTTTCATTGTAAACGGATCAGATTCTGGTGAGATAAACTTTTTTATCAACAATAAAATATTTGACACCTATTCCTATGATAAAACACCCTTTGATTGTGAAATCTCCACATTGAACAATACATACTCATCATATGACATAAAATATTTGGATATTGGAAAATATAACGTTACATTTGAATTTATTATTCAAAATTCAAGTGTCAGCTATCTTCCGGCATTTAAAAAAATCAATTCAAGTTATGTTTTTGAATTTAAAAAAGCCGAGACAACAGTTCATCCTCAGGATTATGTCTACAGATTCAATGTAGTTTTAAATATCATAGATAATATTGATGAAACAATAAAAATCAATAGTGATGTTAATTCAATAAACATAACCTATAAGGATTCTATTGCGATTTTCAGTTCTGAATTTGCAAAATTAAAAATCTATGTTGATGATGAGCTCATATTTGATGACTATGCCTTGAGTTTTAACTATATTGAAAGTTACTTGCAGCAGGACTACATACCTGTCGGCAGCCACAATATCAGATTCGAATTCAAACATGAGAATACACATACAAAATATGATGTAGAATTAGTTGATTTTCAATCTACTCTGTATTTTGATTTCACTGAAGCCGAAGAGACAGATTATCTGCATGATTATACCTATGTGGCTGATTTAACATTAAATGTTATGGAAAAACCTGATTATATTGAAATACCAATTAAAGACATATCCGAAGAATTGTCAAATGTTACAATTAACCGTACAGATGCAATAAAGGTTTTCTTTGAAAATCCGGAAGGAGCATTAATGAAAGTATTTGTTGACAATAAGGAAATTTACCGCACAACACTTTACGAATACGACTGGGATGAATCCATTGACACTTTCATTTCAAGCAGAACAGTTAATCTTAAAAATCCGGTAGATATTCCGGCAGGCAGACATGATTTAAGATTTGAATTTTATTTCATGAATGACTACAGATATATGGTTTCAGAGGTAAATGTTGTCAATTCCACCCCTACTTTCGGATTTTACCAAGCATCATCTTTACTATCCCCGGTAAACTACATGTTAACCTACAATACAACACTAAATGTAGTTGAAATAAATAAGACAATAGATATCCTTAAAGTTAAAAATGAAACATATAATATAGGTTCAAGCGTTTTACTTAATTTTTCAAATGGAGGGGGTGAAATAGGAGTCATACTTTCAAATGAAAATGGAGTGGTCTATAAATATGATGAAGTTGTTTCTTTAGAGGATAACAGCACTGCAGAATTAGTACTGATGCTCGTTGACGGTAAAGGAGGATATAACTTTATTAACGCCGGATTATATAATCTTACAATTATAAATTTTAATGACGGAACCTATGACACCGCTCTGGTAAGAATTTTCAAATCAGACATGATAGTTGAAGAAATGGAAGGTTATGAAAAATTCAAAGCAATTTTCACAGTCTATATAACTGAAATGCCTGAAAATGCAGAATATAAAATAACTCTGGACGGAAAAACAAAAAAGATTAAAGGATATGAAGACAGTGGTGTGGACATAGTATTTGACAACCTGCTTCCGGGTGATTATACAGTCCGTTTTCACAGTCCAGGTGACATCAACTATAATCCGATAGACTACACTAAAAAAATCACAATTGAAAAAGTAGAATCCAGTCTTTATGCAACCGATGAAATTAATGACAACAGCATTGTATTTAAAATACATCCGGGAATTGGAGGCACAAAGAATAATTTAACCATAAAATTCGGTGACGTTATCAAAAAAATTCCAATAATGCAGGGCACTGATTATATGACACTGACTTTTGATAACTTAAATCCGGGAAAATATGAAGCAGTAATTGAAATTGCTGAAAATGAGAAATACCTGTCATCAAAACTGTTTATTCCATTTGAAATCACATATGTACCTCCCGCTCCTCCAAAGGAGGATACAAGTGAAAACTCAACTTCACAAACAACACAAAATGCAACAGCACCAATCTCTACATTTAACAAAAACAGCAACTCAACATCCCCACTCAATACAGGAGGCAATTCAAAATCAGCTGCTCCAAACAACCATCAGGGCACAATCAAAAAATCAGAAGTAAGTGATTACAAGGAATATATGGGTAATGCCGGTCAGGACACTGTTGAAAACTCTTTGGAAAGTAGTGCTAAAAGTTATGAAATCTCAAAATCACCATCAAAAACAGTTAATAATAATTCATATGTCCTTTTAATTTTAGCCATTTTAATACTGGCTTTAATTCTCATTAGACCTGACAGGAGACATGATGAATATTAAAAATGAATCGTAAGATAATTTGTTCAGTAATTCAGTCGGGCATCCCGTTTAATAAAGCATGTGCTTGTTTTTTTTCAGTAACAGTTGTTGCATGTCCGACATCCACTGACGCCGTTTCCTTCCATATGCCAGTCAACAAGAAAACTCGGATCATGTACAAACGGTCTCTGCATGGAAATAAAATCAATGCTGGAGCTATTCAAAAGACGGTTGATTTGACTCTGACTGTTTGAACCGCCGCCTAAAATCACAGGAATATCAACACTGCCAATGATTTTTTCTGCCGCATCAACTAAAGGATTGGTCTCTTTGTTTTCAAGTGTGAAAAACTGGGGTGATCGTGGACGGGTAATCTGAAGTGAATCAACGCCATGCTTTTCAAGAAGTTTACATATCTCAATTGTCTCATCAAGTGTCATACCATTGGTGGTGCCGTCAAACGCATTTAAACGGCAATTGATATGAAGGCCGGTTGTGTTTTTAATAACTTTAATCATCTCCAGAACAATCCTTAAACGGTTCAGAGTATTGCCGCCGTAGCGGTCATCACGTGTGTTGAAGTTAGGATTGATGAATCTTGACAGGAAATAGTAGTTACCAAGACCCAACTGGATTCCGTCAAATCCTCCATAATTGAATTTCTGGGATGCGATTATCATGTCGGTCTGGATTTTACGGATATCCTCAACGGTAACGTCTTCTATTTTAATGTTCTGCTCGGTTCTTTTGTTAAACTGTACAAAACCTAGCTGAGCAAAAATCGGAACATCATAAACGTGAACCAGATCGGTTAAATCACGGGCTTCACGAACAAAACGGCTGTAATGTGTAGTATTGGAGTATTTTGAAAAAACATCCCTCGGATAAAGTGAATACAGCTCACTTATAATTAATCCGGCACCGCTTGCAGCAATGTTTTCATAGCGGTTATATATTTCAGGTGTTAAGTTTCCGCTTTTTTCTCTTTGAGACTCCCAAAGGCCGGTTCTCACAATTCTGCTGTTGAGTTTCAAATCCCCGAATTCACAATAATCGAACAAATCTTTCATAGTTTAATATATTGTCCGGATGAATATAACTGTTTTGTTTTTTTGTTTTGGGGAAAAAATTGAATAAATCATTATTTTTAAATTTTATAGTCCGGATTTTACCGGCGCCAAATATAATCAGATTTCATTTATTCGCTGAATAATCAATTGTAAATTATCGATTGTCTGAGTTTGTAAAATTGATTTCAGTTTAAAAAATTGTTCCCATTTATAACTGCTTGATTTAAATATAAGGTACGCACATAATTTAATTAGGGAAATGACATCACTGTCATTTCCCACGACCGACTACGCGAAGATTAGATGGGAATCGCTTCCCATTTAATCTCCTCCCAAAATCACCAATCTATAAATTTAAATAAAATTGTTTACATACTAGTTAAATAATGGCTTTCAATTTAATTTCAACATTTCTTGTTGCAGTTGCGCTTGCAATGGATGCATTCAGCGTATCCATGACAAAGGGTTTCACACAAAAACAGATTACCAAACCTCAGATATTATATTACGGACTGTTTTTCGGAGGTTTTCAGGCATTGATGCCGGTACTCGGATACTTCTGCGGTAACGTTATTTCAACCATTGTGGAGGCACTGGCGCCGATAATCGGTTTCATATTGCTTCTGGCAATCGGACTCAACATGATTCGTGAAAGTCTCACGGGGGACGATGAGGAAATTGCAGACTATTTTTCATTTAAAGAGGTAACCCTTCTGGCAATAGCAACAAGTATTGATGCATTTGCCGTTGGAATAACAATTGCTCTTTTAAAGGATCCTCTCCTGATATCATCGGCAATAATCGGAATTGTAGCATTCATATTTAGCATAATAGGAATATTTATAGGTAAAAAACTCGGCAATTATGTCGGCGACAAATTCCAGATTCTTGGAGGAGTCATCCTCATAATAATAGGCATAAAAATACTTTTGGGATTTTAAGCAATAAGACTCCTTTTTAAAATCCGATACTTAATTTCCTGTTGAAGTTAATTTACATTGCCAAATTCTATTAATATTAAAAACCATTTAAAATTACTTATTTTCTTTCTATTTAATTATATGATGTGGATTGTCCGAGTTTGTAAAATTGCTTTCAGTTTAAAAAATTGCATGGATTTATAACTGCCTATTTTAAATATGATTTCCATCTAATAGATTATGTGTAAAATTACAGACGAGTTGTTTTTTAACACAAAAAATAAACTACAATAAATGCAATTTAACCTATTGCGGGGAATAATCGATGATAAAAGAAGACATTTTGGAGATACTGCATAACATTGAAAAAACAGAAAAAATCGAAATAATATATGCATCTGAAGCCGGAAGCAGAGTACTGGGATTTGCAAATGAAAATTCAGACTACAATATAAGATTCATCTATAAAAAACAGGACCATAAGGATTACTTCTTTAAAAAATATAGGGATGTGATTGAGTGTGAAGGTGACGGTCTTGACATGGTGGGATGGGATATAAAAAAAGCGCTGAACCTCCACTATATGGACAGTGTGTATCTGCGTGAATGTATCATTTCAACTCAGGTATACCTCAATAAAGGCATTGATGACATTTTTTCAAATCTCGGTGGATTTAATCCGGATGTGCTGAAGAACCATTATGCCGATATTGCATTAAGGACCTAGAAGAGATACTCACCCCTTGAGTTTAAAAAAGCCAAAACTGAAAAGTATCTCCATGTAATCCGGTCAATACTCTGCTGGAAACTGCTTGACTGCGGCATTTATCCTCCGGTTAATCTCAATGATTTGGTCAATCATCAGTTAATCAGTTTGGATGATAATACCCGATGCGCTATCGGGGAGCTGATCGATTATCACTGCATGAGAGGGAATTTGAGTGAAATGACCATGTTTAAACTGGATAATTTCATTCTCACTTCACTTTCCCGTATGGATAAAGTAAGAACAGATTCAATTAAGGATATGTCATTGTATGAGCAGCGTTTTAATGAGATACTTATCGGAGGTGATTGAGTCATGCTTGTTAACTTTCAGGAAATCTATGAAATAGCCGTCATGGTATCCGAATTCGGTGAAACGTTAATAATTAACAACTTTTGGGTTGACGAGTACACTTTTGGAGTATACATTTCAAATGTTTACGATGCATAATTTAACACAACTGTCTTTTAGTATGATTTCCATATATATGGCCAGATTGATTAAAACACAATTCTTCCAACACTATATGAATTTTAAATCATGACCCTCTAATAATGATGGATGAAATTCAAAAATATAATATGAATTAATGACGATTCAATATATTCCAGCAAAAAAATAGAGAAAAGTTGCAGTGCAGTTTGCACTACACGATTAAGTTTTTAACCGGCTTTTCATCTGTCTTGCAGGCTGGTTCAAGTTCCATTTATGAAAACTTATGATTGTGTTGTAGTGCTTATGTTCTACCTACACTACTTTTTTTGAACTTATAATGATTAAAGTTTTTCATTCGTATAAAACGTATGTAATTATAAACTTTTTGAAAGTCATTCTAAATCTTAATCTTCTTTATGCAAATAAGTCACAAAAAATAATACAAATTTGCCCAACAATTATATGCAAATTAGTCATATGATTTTGTGCAAATTTGCCTAATAAGTTAATATATTAAAGAGATTATTTGTCATAGAAGATGTTCCCCCAGGGTCTTCAAACATACGGTCCAAAAGTTTCATTAGGTCAACTCCTAAAAAAGAATTTATCGATCCGTCAATTGCAGTTGCATCTCTAGGTTTATCACCGCAAAGTCTCATAGATGATTTGAACACCTTCGGATTCATTTTTGAAACATTATGCATCAGGGACTTAAGAGTTTATACAAGTAAAAAATGGGGAGAAATTTCTTACTATAGAGATAGAAATGGTTTAGAAGCTGATTGTGTAATACATTTAGAAAATGGGGATTATGCATTGATTGAATTTTAACTAGGCAGTGATGAAATAGAAAAAGGAGCTAAAATTTTATTAAAATTAAAAAAATTATTAAAGGATAAAAATTTCAAAGAACCTAAATTTTTAGCAGTTATTACAGGAGGCAAATTCGCTTATACCACATCAATAGGTAATTTTAATTGAAAAACATGCGGATTAATTATTTTAGAGAAATCATTGAAAATAATTAAATTCAGCTAATACTTTTAATTGTCTTTTTCATCAGAAAGTATAATTCCATTAAATTTGATTATTATACTCGGTTTAACATTTATATTCTGATTAACAACATTCAAGATGTCAGCAAGTGTTTGAAATTATCGTCGTGCAGTCTTGTGAAAAATGAAGAAAGTATTTTTCATACAATTTGCATTACTGTAAAATTAAAATTTAATAATTTTCATGAAATTTAATAATTCTTATAATTAAAAAAGAATTTAAGGAGTTTTAACCATATAAAATGACTTATAATTACATTATATCATTAATATGATTTTTAAAATTTTCACTTAATTAAAATAATTGTTTTAAACTTTAATTATCTAAATTAAAGTATTTTGATTCTTTATTTTTACTAAAATTCTTGTTAGTGTAATATTACAATAGTCGGAAAGGTATTTCCGGTTATTAACCTTAAATATGTATTAATAGATAAATATATAAAAATAGATATTATAATTATATTACTATAAGATATATTAATAGTAACATAATATATTTACAGATTATCACTAAAGTAGTATTATATGTATTTATATATTAATCATATTATCAATAAATAAAGATAATATATATTTAATATATATCCATATATACAGATAGTATAACTAATACCTATTTTACTATTTATACTCAAGTAATATTAAGAAAATGAATTAAATCACTAGATTCATATATATCAAGCTATCAATATAGAACACTTTCTTTAAATTTTGCTGTTTTTTAATAAATTTCATGAAATTTAATAAATTTTACCTTCGAATATGATATCTTATATATCTTACAAATCTCAATACGCAGAAGAACAATATTCCAACAAAAACCACAAATCCAACAATGAAAATCAGTAGAATGGAATTTTCTAAGGTAGTATGCTCAGCAGGAAAAGTAACTGTACCGATTTTTTTGTAATTTGGAGCCATAGGCAAGTCTTTTCCGAGAACAGCAGTATTGTTAAAGTAAATGTCATCAATACAATCAGTGTAATTTGTATTGAAGTAGGATCCATCGTCATTTGAAACATAAATGTCGGTATTATTGCCTTCATCGGTAACGTTAAAGTCATAAGTGACGATTTCACGTCTGTCAACACCATATAGGTCAGTTCTGGCAAGATCATTCATGGCTTCGATTTTATCCGGAACGTTTAAGGATATATTTCCGCTTCTTGAACAAGAATAAACATTTGGTATTGAAATATATTGCCCAGGTTTTAACTTACCTGTTTTTAACTTGTCAACATTTGCAAAGCCGTAATTTCCATTTGGTGCCTTGATAACAACATGGCCTTTATTATAGGGTTTTTTAATTTTCTGAATCTGTTTTAAACCCTCTTTTGAGATGCTGTTGTCATCCGAAATCATGCCTGCGGTTATATTTTCACAAAGTTCATTATCGATACCGTCGTCAATTCCGCCTAATCCTATTATCCAACCGTTATTTGTTACAATAACATGGTTGAAATAACCATTTTCAGTTTTATATTGTTTTATTGCTGGAATACCATGCCAGTTGATTTTTTCAATGAAAATATCAGCTGTCAGATTGGAATCACGTCTGTATGAAATTATACTGTTATTGCCCTCTAGTTGTAGAACAACCGAACAGCATCCGAATTCATCTGTTGAATTTGAAATTACAGGTATTGCAGTATTATTTTGATGAATATGGGCAAAATATGCTCCACACATAAAAATAAAAATAATAAAAATGGTCAATACAAAAATCTTTCTATTAAACTTCATGAATATCAATAATTAAATTTGTCAATAATATATTAGATTAATATACTATTTAAATTCAATTAATTTAGGATTGAGCCTTATTAAAATCTGTTTGCATTAACCTTAAGTTTCTGCTTCATCTGTTCACGGTCAATGTGAATATATTTGTCAGTTGTCTGAGAGTTGGAATGGCCTGCAATTGACTGTACTTCAGCAACGGTAAGTATTTCCGCATAATGGGAAAGTGCAGTGTGTCTTAGAATGTGGACACTTACATTTTTTGTGTAATTCACCGGACAGTCTATGTTTTCTCTTTCGATTCTCATATCACATTCACGGGCATGTTTTTTTACTATATCTTGAACTCCACGTTTGCCTATACGTTTTCCTTTAATGTTTGTGAACAGCTCCTGACGTGTTTTCTCCACTTCCGCCTTTTTTCTTTGAACTATCGGCCTGTAAACATTATTTGTATTTTTCCTGAGTTTTGTGGTGCGTTCCCTTATCATGTCATTGAGACTGACAAGCGTATCATAGGTAATGAATGTTATGCGGTCTTTTGATTCACCTTTTGTAGTTTCCGCCCTCAGGTAAACGTCTATGAATTCATTGGTATCATTCGGCAGCTCGTAGTAGCCATTTTCATCGATTGGAACCTGAATATCATCCTTGTTTAAAAGCACCAGTTCCTTTAATCTCATTCCGGAGTCGATAAATGTTCTGCAGATTGCATAATCCCGTTTATTTCCGTTCTGTCGAATTGTATCCAGAAGAAAATCGGATTGCTGCCATGTGAGGGATATTTTTTCTATTCTTTTTTTTGCTGTTTCCGGATCTTCTGTTTTTACTTCGATGATATCTTTCATCTTGATGGGTTCATGCTGGATTTCTTCCTGAACATCTTCTGAGTTGATGAATTCCAGTATGTTCATCATATAGGTTTTAACTGTAGTTCTTTTGTTCCCTCTCTGTTTTAGGCAGTGCCTTCGGTAGTGTCTTAATTGCTTTTTAACATTTTTGTCGTTTAGTTCATCAATTCCCTGATCACGGAGGTAGTCAATGAATTTTGATATATTGAATGTCTGTTTTTTGATTGTTTCTTGAGTCAGGTTTTTTACTTCCTGCTTTTCCTCCAGGTATTCTTCAAGGTAGTAATTTAACTCATCTACTTCAATCATGAGCTTTTTGCCCCCTTTGTTTTTTACCCAAACCCCTGGTTATACTATTGAATTTTTTAGTATATAAAGACTTCGTATCTTTTCTTATTAACTGTATATTATTACATAAAATATACGTTTATTTTATATATAAAATTTGGTCAATTTGAAGATTTTTCGAGAAATGTTGAAAGTATAGTAGCACATATACATCAAGTGGTTGAGATAGGACAATATCTTCAATTTTTGATTTTTGCCGGAATTTTTTGAAAAAAATGGTGTTTGAAATTTTTCGAGTTTTTGACATGATTAAAATTTTAGTGAAGACAGTTTAGTAATACTATTTTAAATATTAGTAATACTATATATGTAAATGCAATAGAAATTTTTTAACTTAAAATGTCATTTTAAAGGTAGTTGAAATTTTAAAAGAAATATTTCACATTGTAAAATTGGAGGTTACCATATGGTGAAGTATATTGCACTGATATTATGTGTTCTATCACTAATTGTATGCATTATAGATTTACTCATGTAACCTGATGAAAAATTAGTGGTTGAATTTGAAAGTAAGGTTCTTGACGTATAAGAGTACGCACTCGGAAGTTCCATAATTCTTCCTTACTTTCATCAAAATATA
>CACZNW010000059.1 GCA_902782595.1 uncultured Methanobrevibacter sp.
GTTCTAATATTGCCCATTAACATTCCTCCTTAAAATTTCTTTCTGCTCATTTTTACTTAAAATAGTTAGCATATTTACGATTTGATCAATAATATCAACATCAAGATTATTTTCCCTAGCCAACCTCTCGATTTTTTCATGAACTATCTTTTCTCGATTTTCATCATAAATCGGCATGCCAAGATATTGCTTAGAAAACACAATACCTCTTGCAAGAGATGTTCTTTCGGAAATTAAATCACATAACTCATTATCAATTTCATCAATACGCTTACGAGATTCTTCGAGAAGTATTTCGGCTTCTTCTTTATTTTCAAAAGATATTATTTCATCATTACTTTTCAAAAAATCACCAAATTGATAATAATATAATTTATTGAAATCATAGTATATAAACTATATGCTTAGTATTTAAATTAATCCATTAAATTTAAACAATGACTTCATCATTGAAAAAGATTTTCCAATTGAACCCCTTGCAATTTTACCGTGAGGAGTTTTTACCTCACAGGTTACCGCAAGAATATGCTTTAGATTAACTTCATCTTCTAAAGCACCGGGATATTCCCCTCCGGCTTTCTTATATATTAAATACTTGACATTGCTATCTTTAGCAATGAACTTTGCCATAACTGCACTTTGCTCCGTTGGACTGTAAGTTCCCATTGCAATATTTTTTCCTGGAACGCCTCCCGGTCGTGTGCAGTGAAAATCACCATATGCATCGCATTTGAACTTAACAATTAATCTAACTGTTTTGTACGAAATGGTTCCTTTCACGTTGGCTTTTTCATTTAAAGAAACACCATTATAATCCCTTACATTTTTTGCAGTCGCCTTTGGATTGATAAATGGAATTATATATGCTGTGCCGTTGACCGGATGGGATTCAAGATATTTAATTAATTTCAATGCTGCAATTTGAGAAGACAATTCGTTACCGTGAACTCCCGCAGTAACAAATACCTTTTTACCATTCCCCCCTTTGAATTTAATCATGGGAGTGCCTTTTTTAGCAGCCTTAACCATTTTCTTAATCAGGACAGAATTAGAATATGAGATTTGATTTTTCTGTTCTTCTTTACATCCGCTCCAGATTTCCATTTGTAGACAGTTATTTTATAGGCATTCTTAACTGTAAGAATATTTGATCCTGAAATATTTTCACAGGAAAATGTAACCTTATATTTTCCAGCATTTAATTTTAACTTAATTGCTGCCCTCCCATTATCATCCGAGTTTACACTATATGTTTTACCGACTACCTTAAAAGTTACGGGTTTATTTTTTAAAATAACTCCATTGGAGCCTGTAACTTTTACGGAAAATGTCAGTGTTTTTGCATAAGTTGAAGTGATATCCTTTGCAGTTAATTTATTTACTTTACCTGAAACCCTAGTTTCTGAACTTGAATTTTCATTTAAAATGTTATCTTCACTTACAGATAATGAATTATTATCACTACTTCCAATTTCTAATTTATCCGAAGCTTCCGTAATATGGGAATCCTCCATTATGTTCCGTTGATTACAATCCGTTAAATTAGGGCTATTTTCATTTGCACTGACAGCAGAAACAGCCAAAAACAAAAGTAAAAAGACAAATAAAATTTTTTTGATGATTTAACCTCCGTATTATATCATCATATTGAATTTTAATAATGATTTTTAATGTTTTTGATGTTAAAGTATTATGAGCCCACATTGCTCCACAAACAACAGATTAAATGCTAATTTTGTTGATAGTATCTGAAATACAGTAGATTTTAAATTCTTTTATGGAATTTGACAGATTTAACTGCCGTTTTCTTCACATATATTTTAGTATTCAACCGTGAAAACAAATAAGAATACAGTTAGATTTTTTCATAATAATCTGCATCCCACATTATCAACCTGTGTTTTGATGACTCTGCCTTCATAACTGCTCCAGGCATCACCGACATCATCGGCTGTCCCGTCATCAACAATAGCAAAAAATGCAGATCCTGTTCCGGACAATCCTGATGTTAAAGCACCCGCCGCCATGGCATCAACTGCAACTGAAGAATCAAAGCCCAAAGTTGCAGAATATATTAACCCGTTTAAACTAATTGCCTTAAGATAATCCTTTTTACATGCAAAATCAAATGCAACTTCGACCAATGGTGCTAAAACTTTCATTCGCCCGGCATCGGAATCACCTGATTTTGAATGAAAATTAGGCATATAAATTAAAATGGAATGTTCACTCATTTTCTCCTTTAATATGAATTCCCTTTTTTTATTATCGGTAATGACAACTCCTCCAAAGTATGATGCAGTTGCATCATCAAAGGAACCGGTTATTGTAACTCCTGCTTCAAGAGAAGCATCAATTGCAGTGTTGATTACTTCCAAATCAGTTAATGGAGTCATGTTGAATTCATCGGCAATTATTTCTGAAGTCACCTTAACAATAGCATTTGAAGAAGCACTGCTACTTGACAAACCGGAAGCCATAGGCAATTTGGATTTGGTCTTTAAACTTATTCCAAACTCTTTATCCTCAATTTCATAATGGTTGAAAACTTTTTTTACACACAAATCCATTAAATAAGTATCTGCGCCAACATCGTTAACACATTCAATACCTTCTGAAACTGTTTTTGCCTCACATTCAATATCCAATCCTATACCGAATGCTGAACCGAAGCCTGTTGCTATTGCATTAATTATTGTTGCCGAACCCGGAGCCCTAACTATTTTTTTCATTTTTTAACCTCATCATATGGAATATCAACCTGTGAAAAATCATAAGCCCTGGTTCTGGCATTCATAGATAAAATTACTCTTAAATCCTCATCATTGACGAGTTTATCAACTGCTTCGGCAATTGATGAAATTTTATTTGGATTGACCAACAGTCCCACATCATCATTGATTATTTCAGTAATTCCACCAACATTACTTCCAATTACCGGTTTTCCGCAGGCTAAAGCTTCAATTAATACCAGACCGAAACTTTCGGAAAATGACGGTAAAATTAAAACATCACAACTTGGAATGATATTTTCAACGTCGTTTCTGGAACCCGTAAATATCACATCACGTATATTCTCATCTTCAACCTTTTTCCTGAGCTTTTTGAATAAAGGCCCGTCACCTACAATTACCAGATAATAATCACTGTTGGCGATTTTTTTAGCTTCAAGAAGAGAATCAACATTTTTTCTTTTAATTAAATTACCGACAAAAAGTACAACTGGCTTGTCTTCAAGTTTATATTCCTTTTTAAATGAATTATTTTCTCTGGAAGAAAATTTATCAACATCAACTGAATTCCAGGAAATTTTAGTTTTATTGGCAATTCCCACAACGCCTGTGGCTATTATTTCATGTTTTAATGCATTACTTACGGCAAAAACACCATCAGCTCCACTTAGTACTTTTTTAATAGTTGAGCGTGCCAACGGTTGATATTTATACAATTCAAACATGTCAGAACCATGAGCTGTAACATAGGTTTTAATATTATGTTCCTTTCCGACTTCAACGGCGGCGGCACCTGCAGGGAAGAGATAATGACCGTGAATAATATCAATATCCTCTTTTTCAATAAGCTTTTTCAATGCTTTTTTAGCATTTTTTTTAAACATTAAACCCCGCACGCCAGGAATGTTAAGTCCTTTAGTTCCGATTACATGAATACCATCAATATCCTTAATTTCCTTGTGAGGATAAGTTATTACATAAACTTCATGTCCCTCATCGACCAATTTTTTAGATAATGTGTGTATATGAACTCCGACTCCCCCGACATGAGGGGGGAACTGACCTACCATAGCTATTTTCATAAAAATAAAACTCCGATATTTATCAATTATATATAATGAAATAATGATTTAAATAACTATAACATTAAGTGCAAGATTCAAGCAACATGGCGATTAAAAAAAAAAAAGATGGAAAGTATTGGAGCATTAAAAAATGTAAATTCAGGAGCCACTCCAGTCGTTGAACCTGCAGCATATCTGACAGGCCGCATTAAGCCTTGAAAACTTATAAAATAATGACTGGAGTGGAAAAGTAACAGTTCTCCTGAAATCCTAAATTTTGATTTGCCTGATTTGAGTCTATTCAGTTTTAAACGAAATTAAAACTCAAAATTTATTCGACACTGTTAATTTTAGCAGTCATATTCTCGGAGAAATCCATCTTTGCAAAAGACTCGCTTTGAGGAAGAATCATATCAAATTCCTGAATGGTGTCCATTCCTCCGGTTCCGTTTTCCATTGTCAATCCTAAAACGTGACCTCCCTTATCTTTAGCGTCATTTAGGAAATGCAAATGCCAACCATGCATGTTCAGTTCACTCATATATTCCGGGAAGTAGACTGCAACGATTGTTCCGGACTGGTTAGTGTAGTTGAATACACTCTGGTCAACTTTTGCAACTTCTGTAAATTCCTTATATGGTTTTTCCTGTTTTTCAACACTTCTAACGGTAATATTTGAGAAATCACCTTTGATTTTAGCAACATATATGTTATTTATTCCGTATTTCTTAATTTCCTTATCCAAATGAGCTGTCAAATCATCAAAACTGCTGGCAGAAATTTCAGGTATCTTTTCATCTTCATCAAAAGGAGTTACTGTTGAAAAAGGGACAGTTTCATTGTCTTTCATAACATTGACACTTCCGTCAGCAGCTGCCTGATAGACCACACCATCCAAAACAATCATTTCGCCATTTACACCTTCAAAAGTACCCAGACCTGTATCTCCATATGATTTTAACTCTCCGACAGTGATTACACCATCATATTCCCCATGCATGAATGACTGCATCAAGGAAACTTGATGTATTGCATCATCCATAGCTAAAAATTCGTTCTCTGCACTGACAGCTGAAATAGCTATCAAACACACAACAAAAATACTTATGAACACTATCTTTTTATTTAACATCATCTTTCCTCCTTTATTCTTAATATTTAATTGGTTTTAATTGTATTTAAATGTCCTTTTAAAACTTATGTAATTTCATGTCACGAAATTTCTTCGCATTAATTTTCTTTATTTCTAATTTAAAAGTAGTACTCATATTTGAAGCAAATTTAGTATTTTCAGACATTATTTCTTTCCAAATGTTCAACATTTAATCGTATTATGATTTCATCCATCATATTATTCTAAATATTAAATTTCTAACTTTGATGCAAGATAATTTCAAATGGAGCCTCCGATTAGATTTAAATAAGAATATATTTAAATTAAATATTAAGAATAAACAAAAATCATTAATTTAACATAATGTGCAGGAATTCACCAACTTCTTTAAGTTGGAAAAAATCAAATCTACAGTATAAGAAAAAACTGGAGTTAATTTAAATGATGTTAAAATCGCAATAGAGAAATTACATATTGATACTTAATAAACTGATTAAAAATACTTAAAATGAAAAGGGAACTGATTACTATGGAAACTATTAACCAAAAACAAACGCCCAAAAGAAATTTAAAAAGAAGCCTAATTGTATTCATTGGAAATATCTTGGGAATATATTTAATATCTTACTTAGGATTAGGAGTCGAAGTTAGTGAATTCGGCAGCGTAACTCTTTTAGTAATATTTATTAGTCTAATCAATGCAATACTCTGGCCTATTTTAACAAGAATAGCAATGCCATTTTTAGTTCTAACCTTCGGTGTCGGAACATTAATATTAAATGGACTTCTGCTTCAGATTTTCGGACCACTCTTTGGGATAGAAATTAAAGGTGCCGCTATGATTCTTGTTCCATTGGCAATGGCCGCCGTTACAACTATACTGTCCTCATTAATAACAATTGAAGATGACAGTTCATATTATAGGGCGGTTTTAAGAGATGCGGAAAAGAAAAGAAAAACCGAAATTAAAGATTATCCCGGAGTAATAATTATTGAAATTGATGGACTTGCCTACGAAGTTCTATGTGAAGCAATCGAAAGAGGAGACATGCCCACGGTTAAAGCAATGATTGAAAGCAACGATTACACTCTTAGGATGTGGGAAACCGATTTATCTTCTCAAACTGGTGCGAGTCAGGCAGGAATCCTTCATGGAAATAATGAAGGTATTGTTGCATTTAGATGGATAGAAAAGAGTAACGGCAATCAGATGATGCAATGTTCCGGGATGACTAAAGTACCCGAATTAGAGGAAAGAATTTCAGACGGAAACGGATTGCTTGTGGATAACGGAGCAAGCAGATCAAATCTATTCTCGGGAGATACTGATAATGTAATATTTACATTCAGTAAGATAACAGATTTCAAAAAATTATACAACAAGGCATGGTACTCCGTATTCTCCAATCCCAACAATTTTGCACGTATAATTGCTTTGTTTCTTGCAGACATAATACGTGAAATCTGGTCACAGCTCGTACATTCAATAAAAAATGTTAGGCCAAGAATAAGGCGTGGAATAGTATACATTCCAACAAGAGCGGCTACAAATGTATTTATGCGAGAAATCAATACTGCAACATTAATTGGAGACATGATGGTTGGAGATGTTGATGTTGCATACTCAACATACTTGGGTTATGATGAAATAGCCCACCACTCAGGAGTCAGAGATAATGACGCATGGTTTGCCCTAAGAGAAATGGACAAACAAATCAGACATTTAACTGAAGCAAATAAATACTGCCCTAGAAACTATCAGTTTGTCATTCAATCAGACCATGGACAGACAAACGGAGCTACATTTACCCAAAGATATGGTGAAACATTTGAAGATTTTGTCAAATCACTGCTCCCCGAAGATATGAGCGTATTTGCAAAAATGAATTCAAATGAAGACCACTTCGCAGGAGACTACACTCCATTTTCAAGAAAAAATAAAAAAATAAAGAAAGAACAGGAAGAAGAACAGGAATTAAGTGACTCTGAAGTAATCGTATTGGCTTCAGGCAATCTTGCAATGATTTATCTGACACAATGGAGCCAACGATTAACATACGAAGAACTTAACAGCTATTTCCCTGAATTGATACCGGGCATCATAAACAATGAATATGTCGGTTTCATTTTAGTTAGATCCCAGGAACACGGCGATTTAGCTATTGGGAAAAATGGAACTTATTACCTGGACAGCGGTAAAATTGAAGGTGAAAACCCTCTTGAAGGATTCGGAGACAATATTGCAAGACATTTAAAAAGAACCAGCTCCTTTGAACATACTCCAGATATTCTAGTCAACAGTTTTTATGATGAAGAAGCGGATGAAGTATGTGCTTTTGAAGAACTGGTTGGAAGCCATGGAGGAGCCGGTGGAGACCAGTCAAAACCATTCATATTGTACCCTTCAAGTTGGAAAGTTAGTGATGAGGAAATCGTCGGTGCAGAAAACATTTATAAGCTATTAAAAGAAAATTTAGCTGAATTAAAAAAATAATGTTTTCTTATGACAGTGCCTCAAAGTACAAAAATATCTGAAAAATACAATAAGACATGGATTTTGTAATCCATATCTTATTCTTTATTATTTTTAATTAATGATTCCAATTCATCCAAACGTTCGTTTAATTCTTTTTCACGTTTATGATGATGTCTTAATAAAATTGCAGCCGTTAATGTTGCGGTACCTACACCAGATATTGTGTATCCACCCCAAACCAAAACCAATGCAGTCAATTTACCAATACCGGATTTTCCAAGTATTGCATAACCGTTACTTGTAAACGCATTTGAAACCATAACCAGTGCACTTAAAGGATCGACACCTTCCACAATCGATGTTACAATGAAACTGACAAAAATCACTGAGAATAATAATACAATAGTAATCCCAAGGCTGTTTGTTTCGGTATACTGCCTGAACTTGTCATAATATACCTTTATCAAATAGGTGTAAACGAGGATATGCATCGCATAAATTGGCCATATCAAAACAGACCCATTAAAAACAATAAGTGCAATAGTCTCATAAGGTATTAACAGGAAAAATAATATTCTGTTCTCCCAGGATCTATAATCCAATGTTAAAGCAATATATAATGATACAATTAGTTGTACAACGGCAACGCCGATGAAATCATTTCCATGTACTATAATTATGTATACTATGAAAACAAAGAAAATCAACATCATTATCAAGTAAAAAACTTGTTTTAATGTTTGAAGTTCTTCTTCAGGAAAGTATTCTAGTGGGTCTAAAACCCTATTTCCACTATTCTTTAATTTTTTATATATAAATTTTCCAGCTACAACCAACATGCCAAATATTAAAACAGAAATAATAAATTCGTATATGCTCATGAAAACTTCCATAAGTATACTTTATGAATTCACATATTTAATTTTAACAGAAATATTATTAAGTGTTCCAATAGCTGAAATTGAAATTTGACAGATATCAACGATATTTAATTATTTAAAAAAAGTTTTCATGATAGCAGATTAAAAAATCCAATATAAAATAAAAAATAAAGCCTAATTAAAGACATTTGCAAAAACTATATAAAACAACAAAAAGAGAAAGTAATATAAGTATATAATAATTGGATAAATCTATAACAAAGTTGGTTATGTTATTATATATACTTAAATTGAGAATAATTTGGAGGAAAAATAAAAATGAATGAAACAATTAAGGAGCAGTCATGGATTCCACTAATAATAGTTGCACTTGCTTCTTTTATCATAGCTTTGGACGCTACATTCATGAATGTGAGTATTGCTCAGGTTGTTGCTGATCTGCATACTGATGTAAGTACCATTCAAATGACCATGTCATTTTATACTCTCATCACTGCCGCATTTATGTTGCTCAGTGCAAAGCTTCAGGACATAGTTGGTAAAAAGAAGCTATTTTTAATCGGTACTGCACTTTATGGTGTCGGTACATTTACCGCAGCAGTAAGTCCTAATTCTACAATATTGTTTATAGGATGGGCAGCAATAGAAGGTGTTGCAGGAGCATTAATGATGCCTGCTACCGTTTCAATTATAAGTGGAACATATTCCGGTGAAAGACGTACAGTTGCTTTGGCAATTGTTGGTGTTATGGGTGCAGTTGCAGCCGCTATCGGCCCACTCTTCGGTGGAGTAATGACAACATTTTTAAGTTGGAGATACGGATTTGCATGTGAATTAATAGTAGTTATTATTATTTTAGTAATGCAAGGAAAAATACCTAATTTCGCACCTACTGAATCTAGGAGCGACTTGGATATTTCAGGTGCTATAATTTCATTTATAGGCCTTGTTTTATTAGTATTAGGTATTTTATCACTGACTAAAGAGTTCAACACAAGTTTAATTATAATAGCCGTCGGCATAATTGCTTTAGTAGGATTTGCATGGTTTGAACTCAGAAGAAAAAGAAGTGGCAAAGTGCCATTGTTTGATATTGAATTATTGAAAGACAGAAATTTACGTGTAGGTACAACCATTATGTTATTGGCTTATCTTTCAATGGGAGGAGCATTATTTGCAGTTTCCCTCTTCTTGCAAAGTGTATTGCAGTTAAATGCATTCAATACTGGTTTGACCACACTTCCGTTGACTTTGGGTCTGCTTATTTTTGCAATAGCTGCTCCAAGTTTATCTGCAAAACTTAGTCACAAGAAACTCATGGCAATAGGATGTATAATCGCAATCGTTGGGTGTCTGCTATTAAGCACCCAGTTTAAAATGAATACTACAATGATTGACCTGCTGCCAGGAATGTTTATAATGGGTGCAGGACTTGGTTTTGCAATGGCTTTAAGTGTAGATGTTGCATTAATCAATATTCCCGCTGAAGGACAAAATAATGCATCAGGTCTTACTTCAACCGGTCAGTCATTAGGTGAATCAATGGGTACAGCAATTATTGGAGTAATTTTAATTCTTGGAGTTATGGGTGGTGTTTCTCATGCAGTAGATATATATGCCCCAGACTATTCCGGAAATGAAACATTCCAGTTAGAAGTCCTTGATCACTTCCAAAAAGTAGGTAATTTAAACGATATTAAAGCGAACAGTACTATTGTGAATATTGTAGATGTCATTCTTCAGGATTCAATGGCATTCGTAATGCAGGTAACTGCCATTCTGATGGGAGTTGTATTTATTCTGACATTGCGGCTACAGGATAAAAAGATTAAAAATAAATGAGAGTTTATCTCTCATTTCTTTTTTTAATAGTTATTAATTTCATTTTTTTAAGTGTTTTGAAGAAAATTAAGTTAAAAATATAGTACACCACACACAATATCACACATATTCAAACTGCACATCATAACCCAAAGACATAACCATTCCAATATATACTTGTCATCAAAACAAACAACCCAATTCCTAAATCAACACCCCTATTTTTAAAAAAATACATATAACTTACCATTTTACAACAATAATTAAATAGTGTAAAAAAGAAATAACAATATGTAAAAAGCATTTTGCTTTTTGGATTCACTTGAAAAAGTGAATATAAGAAAATTTGGAGGAAAAAATATGGAACAAAATAAAATATCTGGAATATTATCTGTAATTTTAGGATTAATTTTTATAATTTTCCCTATTTTCGGTACAGCAGCAGTGTCCATTCTTGTTGGAATAAGTTTAATATTCCTGGGTATAATATTAATACTATCCGGATTTACAGCAATTAATATTGTTATTGGAATTCTGGCAATTATAATTGGGTTAATATTCGTATCCAACATTGCAGCATTATCCTTCCTTTTAGGATTACAATTCTATATAATCGGTATTATACTGATTTTGGCAGGTATTACAGGTCTTATCTCAGATACACCAATATCAAAAATTGCTTCAGTATTGATTATAATTTTGGGTATAATATCCTTTATTTTTGGAGGATTCTCAATCGGACAGCCAATTTTTGCTGCAATTCTTATAGGTGTAGCTTTAATCATTGAAGGAATAGGATTATTATTAGAATAGAAATTTAACAAGCAATCTTTGATTGCTTTTATTTTTATTTTTAGAAATATTGTATTGAATCTTTTTGATTTTAACTCCACTTTTTTATAAACAACCAAAATTATGATTTTTTAACAAAACCGGCGAATTACTTGAATTTTAAAAAAAATAAAAAATAAAATGGACATATTTTTAACTATGTATTAATAAATTAATAATTATCAATCTTATGATATTAAAAAATATCTTATGCAGAATTAATTTCTTAACTGACGGTAAAATGTTTATAAAAATATTAAAAGGATGAGATTAACATGAAATTAACGGGAATAATTAAGGATGCTTTCCTATTTCCATCAAAAAACACCGGAAGATTTGCAATTTATCTTCTTTTGTCAGTTTTGATGGCGGGATTTATTGTTGGAGGAATTTTAACAAATGTATTTGGATTATTTAATGCTGAAAATTATCTGCTTGGAGGAATATATCTCATAATTGCCCTGCTGATTGGATTTATACTCTCCGGTTATCATATCAAAATTGTCAAATCTGGAATTGAACTTGACGATGATGTTCCAGTTTTCGAATTGTTTGAAGACTTTATGACCGGTTTTGACTGTATTGTTGTTTCATTAGTTTACTTTATAATTCCAGCATTAATTGTTTTAGTTATAGGGTATGACACAAATCTTTTCAGCAATGCTATGGCAATTATTCAGGATGTTTTTACACAGGCATTCAACGTTTTTATTATGGGCGGTTCCGAAAATACTGCAGTTAATGCATTATCCCATACTGTGTCCAATTTTATGGGTTCTTTAACTATTACTATTACTGCCGCTTTAATTATATTTTTAATCTTTGGAATCATTCTATCCATGGCTGAAGCAAGATTAGCAAATACAGGCAGTTTAAGAGAAGCTTTAAATATTTTTGAATCCTTAAAAGACATATTGAGAATCGGTGTGGGCAAGACAATCATATTAATCCTATTAATTATTGCAGTTATTGTAATTATTGAGATTTTATTAGTAACTTTCCTATCTTCTTATATATTTTTATTATTCGTTATTGATATTATCTTAACTCCATACCTGGCATTAGTTCTTCAAAGATCTCTCGGATTATTATACTCTGATATAGCTTAAATATTTAAGTTATATTTTTTCTTTTTTTATTAACCCTCTGAAGAACAACCAAAATCAAGAATGAAAAATACATCACACTTTTGTGCTTAAAAAAAAAGAATTATTACAGTATAGTAAAAATAAAATCAAGATGGCAATTAAATACTTCTTCAAATACCCCTAGTTAATTAAAGAATAATTTAATGCCATCTAAAATAGTAATGTCATATACAGCCGACTAACCATCAGTTATGTTTTCTACTGTAGACATAACCTCATCCAAATCTATATTGTCCGGATAAACATTTTTGTACTGTACTGATCTAGCCATATCCAATGCCTTACTTTGATCCTTGCAGCAGATTATAATGTTGTCTTGAGAAGTTCCATTAGATAAAGGAATACAATAAAATTTACCGTCATAATGAACTTTAACGATATCAGACAAGTTTAGTTCCAAATCACCAGCATCTACAACATAACATTTAAAGCCATCCACATTTTGCATATCTCCGCTTTCTATTATCTCATTGATAGCATTATAACTTAATCCTATTAATTTGATAACACCGTCACCTTCGTGATTGTTATAGCTGACTAATATTCCATCATCCCAATACCAAAGTTTGACTCCTTCATAGTCTCCGCAAAATTCAGTTTGATTGATTGGAACATCAATACTTGTCCCATTTGGAGTCAAATTCATTTTTTCATATTTTGGTGAGCTTGTTCCCATTGCTAAAACGGCGCCCGCAACAATTAAAAGCAATACACCAACAATAACAATTATTATTTTATTATCCATAGACTATCCTCCTTATTTTAGTGAATTATAGGTTGTTTATATAATATCTTTTAAGCCCATAGTTAATTAATATTATAATCTTTTAAAACAACCTTAAACTTTGTAGAAGTTGAGACTTCTTACTTCACGAACCATATACTCCTGTAAGTATAGTATTACCGTGTTATATCCCTCGTCCCGAAGGTTTAGACAATATTTGATTATTTTTAACTTTTTTTATGTGGTTATTGTTGAAAAATTTTAATTAACCATGTTATTGCCATTTATTAATTTATTTGTCTTTATATTTAAAGTACATCTGAGAAC
>CACZNW010000060.1 GCA_902782595.1 uncultured Methanobrevibacter sp.
TGCAAAATAAAGAAACAAAACTCAAAGATGTTTTATATAATATTTACAGGGCAATACAAATATTTTAAAGAGGGTTTCTACAAGGTTTAAAGAGTAAAAAAAGAGTTTAAACCATGATTTATTTGAGAATCATGGTTCCGATTCCATCTGTTGTAAATACTTCCAAAAGCAGAGAGTGTTTCTTTCTTCCGTCAATAATGTGGCAGGATTCCACACCGTTTTCAATGGCTTTTACACATGTTTCTATTTTTGGAATCATTCCACCGGAAATTACACCCTCCTCAATTAATTTTGGAATTTCATCTATTCTGATTTTTTGAATTAAAGAAGTAGGATCACTCGGATCTCTCAATACTCCCGGAACGTCAGTCAATATTATTAATTTTTCAGCGCCGACCGCACTTGCAACTTCACCTGCCGCAGTATCCGCATTTAAGTTCAGACTTGTTCCGTCTCTTGCAATTCCAACCGGTGAAATTACCGGAATATAATTATTTTCTACAAACATATCCAGCAAATCGATATTTACACAGTCAACTTCACCGACAAGTCCCAAATCAACATATTCCTCATCGACTTTACTTGCCTGTTTTTTATGTGCAAATATTAAACTTGAATCCTTTCCGGATAAACTTATTGCCTGACCATCATGTTTAATGAGTTCGGATACAATTTCTGTTGATATTTTACCAACAAGCACCATTTCAATAATTTCCATTGTTTCTTCATCGGTTACCCTTAAACCTTTGATGAATTTCGGTTCTTTTCCAAGTTTATCCATTGATCTTGAGATTTCCGGACCGCCACCATGTACAATCAACGGTTTCATTCCAACATATTTGAGCAATACTGTATCACGAGCTGTGGAAGACTTTGCTTGCTCATCCACCATTGCATGTCCACCATACTTAATTAAAATTTTCTTATTATGAAACTTTTTGATATATGGTAAAGCTTCAATCAAAACATTTATATCCTTCATTTAATCACTACAATAATTATTTATTTAATAGCTTATAAAGGTAAGTATATGGATAAGTTGAAAAAATATCTTCTTGAACTTGGTGCAAGTAAAGTCGGCTATGCAGATGTTAACGGGATAGCCAGCGAATTTACCAGTCTGCCAAATGGAATCAGTCTTGTTTTAAAATTGCCTAAAAAAGCGATGGATCATATTGACAGTGAAGATTATGAAAAGTACTGGGGCTGTTTTCATGGAAAAGTTGATGAATTGAGTGAAATTGCTCTTGAAGGCGAAGAATATATTAAAAATCTCGGATATGATGCATTTGCCTTGACCATGAGCAGAAATGAATGCGACATGAAAAAGCTATTAAGCATCCTGCCTTACAAGACAATAGCTACAAAATCAGGTCTTGGTTGGATTGGACGTTCCGCACTATTTGTGACTCCAGAATATGGTTCTGCAGTCGTACTTAGTGCGATATTGACTGATATGCCTCTTGAATTTGGAAAAGCAGTTACCGACTCCCAGTGTGAGGATTGCGAAAATTGTCAAAATGCGTGTCCAGTCAATGCAATCAATCCTCAAAAATGGAATGACCGGCTGAACCGTGAAGACATTATCGATATCGATACGTGTTTTGAATATATAATAGATCAGTATAAAGCCGGACTTGGCTGTACGAAGTGTATGAGTGAGTGCAGACTAACACAGGAATATAGAAAAGGTTAGTTTGAAAAAATCTGAAATTAAACAGGGACAATATTGAAATTATCTAAAAAATAACAAAAAATCATCAGCAGACATTATTGATGGAAATACCTGTGCTCAAAATGTATTTGAAAAATTCGGATTTGAATATGTTATACTGTTGGAATACATCATCCCTTTACATGGCAGGAGAAATTTCATCTTTATGAAAATCCTTTGTGGAGTGAGAATATACTCACTCAGAAAGATTTAATTCACTGAGAAAATCCTCATATTCATCTTCAATAGCTTCTTTGCTAAGCAAGCATTCCTCGAAATAATCTCCATCATGATTTTTGTAAACCAATTCAATATGTTCATCAATATATTTTAAATAAACATCTTTCAAATCACATTTATGGATGCCAATATTTGTAAAAATCATTGAAGACAAATTAATTCTGATTTGCTGAAAATATAGAAGGTTTTCCATCTTTTCTAATTATATATCCAGTTTTAGACATTTTTACACCATAATAACTTTAATTTTACTAAAGTCATATCCTAAATTTTTTCATATACCTGCCGCCAGTTATAATGCATCTCCCTAATGAAGCATAACATGAGGCATTACACTGCAGATTATGCAATTACCAATTCTAAAATTCTCTTATTAACAAATAACACAGTTTATTAACAATTAATTTTATCCATATGACGATATAGATAGTATGGATGCACCAATATTAATTAAACTGTTTTTTAATCTCAATATTGATTTAGGAGTGTGAAATTGCTTTCAACTTGTAAAAATTATTAAAAAAAATAAGACAGGAGTTAAATTAAACTCCTATAATCCACATTTGAATTTGAATCTGTATTCCTGGTTTACCAGTTGTTTACCGATGTATGACCCTTTAAGGATTTCGGCAACTTTTTTTAAGTCTTCGTCAGTTATTTCACTACCATTAGCAACAGGAGAGAAAAATGTAATTTCATCACCAGTTATAAGGTAATTCAATAATTTTGTGTCTTCCTTTTGGTATTTTTCAACAATTGCCAAGATTTCTTCTTCAATATTTCGGTTCAATTTTTTCATAATAATCACCTTAATGATGATTAGACTATGAACTATTTAAACTTTTACTAACCATTTGGAAACCTGAAATATCTATTTTTTAGAAAAAGTCAACCTTTAACTGATTGGAATAACCTCCACTTAAATTACCCTCTATAACTGGCATAGACTTCCACCATGAAAATTCGATATGTTTAAAACACAATGTTAACAGAATTGAATTATATGAAAACTTGCCCAAAATATGAACGCGAACTAAAGAAAGTATTTCATGGTGCGAATGATGAATTGGCCATTGAATCATTAAATGGAGAAATCATATTTGGGAACTGCTGCAGCAGTGAATACAACTATTATTGCGAATACTGTGACGAATTTTTTAAACCGTGAAGTTTAAGACACAATCCAAAAATCAGATACCATTGTTTACATGTCGTTTCCTAAATCAACGTACTGAATGAAAACTTTTTGCGATATTTCTGCCCATTTTCAAAGATTACAAACCCTTATATTATTCATAGATTATATTAATAATATATGCTTTTAGAATGATGAATACCGTTTGCAGTTTAATTTTATGATAGCAGTTAAGGTTGAAAATTTCAGGGAAAGCAAAAATTTAGGCATACCTAAAAATTTATATAACATGAAAAACATATCAATCAAACAGAAAAAAAAATAAAAAAGGAGGATAATATGATTATTGGAATTGAAAACCTAAAAGAAAAACAAAAAGAAAAAGACAAATCAGAATAATGCATAATTTCCAACTACATTATTCAATTCATATTACCACAACAAAACAAATCATCAGTTTTAGAACAGCATTGAAAATAATCAAAATATTCGTTAAAATAATGACATCAAACCGCCTTCACTACTGAATAATCAATTGGATAATGAATAAAACTGACACTCAATATTTTAGCAAAAATAGTCCTGTAACAAAACTCCATACTATCAGTGTGTAAACTGAAAGTCTCTCTAAAACCGGCATGTACATACTCTCCACATTGAAAAACATCACCCAAAATGCAGTTAATCCAATAGCGCCCAAAATCAAAGTAAACATCTGATATTTTCCGAATTCATCCAAGGATTTTGAAATGACAACCAATAGTATATTGCCTCCAAGAATGGCCATTACTGCACCCATTGTATGGTAACCTGATGTTAAGGGATTGCCTCCATGGATCAAACCAACAATAACAACACCCAAACCTGTTATTAATGTTAAAACATGAATAATACTATTATTTTTAACAATGAAATCCTTAAATCTGTAAAAATACCCGAACATTAATGTTAAGCCTATAAATATAAAGGCAGAGTTCATTAACCAGAATAATGGTGAATTTGAATGTGGAATTCCAAGTTCTGAAATGGCATGTAGAACATATGTATCACCAATGAAATCATTAAAAAAAGTTGCAGATACAGCTTCTGATGCAATATAATACAAACTGCCAATTACAAAGACAAATCCCGCAACTTTAGACTTCATAATCAAATACCGAATTTCTTATTGAAAAATCTTTCTTTTAAGTCAAAGTTAAGCTCTTCAATATCCGCACCGTCAAGAGCCCTCTGCAAAATCTTATAACAGATCTTTTTAGGCACGGTGATATCTGTAATATGAGATTTATTCCAGATTCTGTCAAATCTTTTCTTTAAACTTCCCATTTCCAGTTTTTCAGTAACGTTTCTTAAATTGATAATGTTTGCCTCATTAATAATATTGTATGTTGCGTAGGTTTGTGAATCCATTACTATCGGATTTAAACCTATGATATATCTTTGCAAATCATAATCAAGGAAGGAATCGTAGTCCCCATCGTATGCATAAACATGAGCCTTTGCAGACAATGCATCAATAAAGACCAAAAATTGATTGGATACCAATGCCCTTGAAAGGATTTCATCACAAAATGCCAAAGCAGTTTCAACGCTTCCCGCTAAAGAGTTTTCATAATAAGTTTCATAATCACTGAATCTGAATGCTACAAGAGCAAACATGTACAAATCAATCCAGTCATTTTCTGTTAAAAAATCGTATGCCTTACCAGTCAGCTGTAAATTATCATAGGATTTGTTAGTATCCACGTCAACATTCACATTACGTGCATCACGGGCTTGTTTTAAAACAGGCAAAACCCTTTCCACCAGTTCATGTTTTTTACCTGAAACCTTTAAACCGTTTTCTCTTAAAATATCCTTCAGTTCGGATACCACATATTTTTTAGAAATATGCTCTGCGGTTATTTCCACATCAGCCGTTACTTCAATATCTCCCTCAAGATAGCCTTCCCCAACCAGATATTCAATGCAATCCTCAGCTGATGAGAATGTGCCGAATTGACCTTCATTAATAATATCTTCAAGTTTATAACCACTGTTTAAAAAATTTAAAACATTAAATATTTCTAACTTTTGTTCACTCACTTAAACACCTTTTTAAATACATCATTTGCAATAATGTTTTCAATTAAAAACAAATCATTATATTATTATATCTTTTTTGGTTAATTTAATATTTTGGTTATACAGGCCGCTTTTGGCATTTAAAAAAATTAACCTTTAGTGTGTTTAAATGACAGTGCCCCTCCGATGGGTTTTCTGCACTGTCATGTCTTAGATATTATTCTCTCAGTGAACAAAAAGGAGAATTATAAAGCAGATTATTATTATCACGTATAAAACTATAAAAATTGGCTTATCTTTCCATATCCGATTTTTATAAAGTAGAACTGCCGTGAAAATAATTAAAATTATATTGATGATTTGAAAAATATCCTGCATTGCAATCACCTGTTTAATTTTACAGACAATATTTGATAAACAATACGGGAGTCTTTTTTCTTGCTTGGATAAGTTTTAGCGAAGATTTTAAGTAAATCCTGAACACCCGTATCCGGATTTTCACGGATTAACTCATCACAAATATTTTGCAGGCTTTTAGGTGGGATTTTAGAATCCCAGACTTCCATGAAAACATTTTTAATTCTTCGACGGGTTCTTGGATCTTCAATCTGCTCGTAGGAAAACTCTTCTTTTAGATGATACTTCACATATTTTACATAATGGGTATCATCCTTTTCATAGATTTCACGGACCTGTGAACCGTATTCATCGAAGTATTTCTGAACTTCCTTTAATATGAAACGGCGAGGAACAGAATCCAATGTTTTTGCTTCCAGTTCAATGTCTCTTGGTTTGACTTTCAGATACATCTGCCCGCCATTGGAGTGTTCGCCGTTGATGACAATTCCTTCAATTACTCTTCGGCTGTTCTGTTCGAAATATTTTTTATTGAGCTGTTCCAAAAGGGATTTTACTTCCTGAATTGCATCAAACAATGTCGGAAATGTATTTTTTGTTGAAACTTCATAGTTCCTTAGTTTGTAGTTGATTCCGCACCATTTGACTGAAAATGAGTTTTCATATGGATATTTTTCAATAGTGAATACTGTATCCGGTGTTTTGAAGTTTTCCAAATCACCGTAACATTTTATGGCAATGTAGTTAAGAAATGTTTCATCGACATATGCTCCGATTAATCTGATGTCAATGTAGGTGTCCATGTGGGCGATTTCATGCCTGTTCAATATGCCATATAATTCAAACATTAGAGTGTCGTTGGAATGGTCATTATCATTATAGAATTCTTCAATGGCTTTTTTATCGACCAATTTAAACATTTCAAGAACGTGTTCATCTGCCACTGCCTTTCCGCGTGTTTTTGGAATCAGTTCTATAGTTTCACCCAAATCATTTTTTAGGGCATATATTATCAGACAGGTTCCGTCAAGTTTTTCCTGACAGTGATAGATTATGCTTTCCTCGTCATCTTTTAACTGATGTTTCCTGTCCCAGTAGTGAATTTTTGGAAATGACTGTACGAACTGTTCTGTATCATAGCTTTTACCAGATTTTTCGGTTATGTGAGTTATTACAATAGAGCCCAAATGTTTGTTGGATTTTCTGGAAATGTATCCTTTAATGACATTACCCTTTGGAGTTTTAGCTTCAAACTGCCTTAGATGTTTTGGTTTGACATTGTTTTCAAAATATTTCTCACAGAATTTTTCTTTCATAAATTATCCTCCACACCAGTTAATTGTTAATAAATTGTGGTTAAATTTTTTGCTTGAAATCCTAATCTGAAACAATTGCATAATTAAAATTTTCAAACAAGAATTCCATAAACCAAATTCAGTTAATAAATTAATATAAACTCTCTAGTATTTAAAATAAGCAGTTATAAACGAGAACAATTTTAGAAAGTGAGAGCAATATTTTAAAGTGAGAACAATTTTACAAAATCAGACAATCAAATAATTAAAAAAAAAATTAGGGATTGCAGGCTTCATCAGCCGCACCCATAACAACACGAACTTCATCAGACAGGTTTATTTCTGAAATCTTTTTATCGGATTCATATTTGCCGGTATAATATGCCTGTGCAAAATTCATTGTAACAAACATGACTTCCTTAAAATCGATTATAAACTCATTTTTAGGAATCCTATTTAAGATGTCAATTAATTCAATTGCATCTTCACTGGATTCCAGATGAGTGCCGAATTCAGCACCAATATTAATCATCATATTAAACACCTATTGTACTATTTGAAATTCATTATTAATAGGATTTGCCCCGGACAGTGAAAATATCCTTTTAAATGAGAGAATGTTAAAAAAATAAGAAAAAAATGCCCTATTATGAATAAGGCATGATTCAGTTTCTAATATACTTAATAATTAAATAAGCACCGAGGAAGGCACTGAATAAAAATCCTGAAAATCCTATTGCTGAAATATCAAATATTTTTGGCCCCTTATCTGCTAAAATAGCGATTGAAGAACCAATGAGCAACGCTGATACGATTAGAGAAATTGAAAGCTGGTTTTTCAAATCGTCCAAACCTGTATGATTCATATTCAGGGTTATTTCACCTTTTTCAATCTTATCAATAGTACTGTTAAGTCTGTCAGGCAAATCTTTCAATAAATGTTCTATTTCCACAATATAATTGAATCCGCTTGAAATAATGTTTTCAGGGTCGAATTTTTGTCCAATCATTTTTTTAGAGAATTTTTCAATTTCACCGGTGACATTGAATTGAGGGTCCAATTTCTTTCCGGCATCTTCAATAAGCAGAAGTCCCCTTCCAATCATTACGAATTCCCTTGGAAGAATAATATTGTGCTTAATCATTACATTCATTAAACTATCGAATATGCCCTCCATCTGTTCAAGTTCAACACCCATATATGAATTTAACAAATCATCAATGTCCTCCCTTAACTCTTCTGTGTTCTGTTCCGGAGTGATAATCTTCATGTAAATTAACTGATTGATTAGATGATGTGAGTTTCCTCCCAATAAAAGCAAAACCAACTGAGCGAAATTTGACCTGAATTCATCATTAACCACACCCATCATTCCAAAGTCAATATAACAGAGTTTTGCATCACGAGTTACAAATAGATTACCCGGATGAGGGTCTGCATGGAAAAATCCATCAATTAAGATTTGTTTTAAGTATGACTGCACTCCATAGTTAGCTATTTTGGTATTGTCAATTCCTTCAATTGTGGTATCAAATAAATCTGTTACTTCATATCCGTCAATGAGTTCCATTGTAATGAGTTTGACAGTGCAGAGTTCAGGATATACTTCAGGTATTTTAATATAATCCACGTCTTTAAAGTTGTTTGTGATTTTATTAATGTTTCTAACTTCTTCCATATAGTCAAGTTCTTTGAATATGGATCTTTCAAATTCCTGAGCCATAGCAGGCAAGTTATATGTTCTTGATTGCCTGATATGCTTGTCTAGAGTTCCGGCCACACCGTTTAATATTTTTACATCAGGAACAATAACCTCATAGATTCCGGGCTTTTGAACTTTAACTGCAACTTCCCGGCCATTTTCCTTTAACTTGGCTCTGTAGACCTGACCGATTGATGCTGAACCAATAGGCTCTTCATCAAATTCAGAGTATACCTCTTCCAGCGGTTTTCCAAGTTCTTCTTCAATGACTTTTCTCATTTCACCGAAAGGAGTTACCGGAGTATTGTCCCTTAACAGTTTTAAATCATCTGCAATATCATTGCCTACCATATCCGGTCTTGTTGCCAGTAGCTGACCCAATTTAATAAAAGCAGGACCCAGTTCTTCCAGGGCATATCTTAAATCTGAAACTTCAAAATTTTCATCAGATCCTTTTTTTAACAGTAATTTTGCCAAGTGATGTCTACTAGCAACACCAAGAATTTCATTAAAACGATTACGCGAAGTCTTTTTTTCCTCTTTTGTACTCATTCAATCACCAAAAATTGTTATTTCTGAATATAATTATGATAAAAATAAGTGATAAAGTTAATCATAAAAAAAGGTGTCCACCAAAATTAATTTTTTGACAGACTTGATGATTTTCTTAAAATATGGTTACATCGAGTTTTAATTGGTGTATTGTTGATTCTCGTTCGCAAAAATCTTCTAAATCTTCTGTTGTATTTTCTATTTCATGTATGATATTGTATATTCTGATTAAATTGTATGCTAATGCGTCTAAGTATAATCTTTCTTCCGTTCGCACCATTCCGATGACCACTTCTTTTCTATTGGGAATTGTTCTTTTAATATTCCAAATGATCCTTCAACACTTTTAATGTATCCATCTTTATATTCTTGTTTTTCCATTTTCCGGTTCATTGCTTTTTGCATTTCTGAACCATATTCTGTGATGGTTCTGCGTGTTTGTGTGGCAGAATAACATTTATTTCTTACTTTGCAGTTTTTACAGCCCCATAATTATTGTATAGTCTTTTTATCTTGTCTGGTTTTTCAGAATCTTCGTTTGGTTCGATGCATTTGACTTGGAAATACAAATATTGATTTTCTGGGCATTTAAACGCATCTATAGTTTCGGACATTGAAATTTTATTGAAATTGTGTCTATTTTTTTACATCCAATTTTAGGCATTAACTGCCAATTTAAGGAATAA
>CACZNW010000061.1 GCA_902782595.1 uncultured Methanobrevibacter sp.
AATATAAAATTAACGCCACGATAATAAAAATAATAACCTTAGTAATACTAAATTAAAAATAAATATGAAAATTGTGGGTCGCACTCTAATATTGGAAAAAAAGGAAAAAATGGGATTAAATCCCAGTGGTAAATGAGTTAATCCAGTCAAATAATCCATCAAGTGAAAATCCGCCTGTTGAATTACCATCATTTAAAAAAGTACTTACTTTGTCTTTATAGTAATTTACATCACCCTGAACATTTTGAACCTGTTCAATAGTGTCGGCCAAGTTTTCAATATCACTATTAGTTATGTTAATGTTATTGTTTTGAACATAGTTATTGATGATATTTACAATTGTATCATGGTCAGTTACGTTATCACTGGAAACCTGATTTTTTACATCATCCACTAATTGAGATAATTCATCAGCATCAACACCTGAGTTTTCAACAATTTCAGCCTGTGTGTAGATTTCATCATTAGCCGCTTCTTTTACACTTTCCGGAATTTCAACATCAGTAACTTCTTCATAAGCATTCATTATTCCTGCAAGAGCGGATTCCCCAGTAGCAGATACAGGACTTGTTACATAAACGTGCCCGCTTGTTATACCTGCAGATTTTAAAGCTGATATGTACATTTCACCAGTAATTACTGTAATTTTTGATTTGTCAACGCTAACCTCAAGATTGTCGTTGTCATTTAAATCCAGAAGTGCAGATGAATAAATCTGATTTGAAGAATATGATTTTCCAGTAATACCACCTGAAACCTGATTTACCTGATCAGCAGTAATCACTTTTGAGTTCACATTATTTAAATCTACTTTTGCCTGTTTGACAAAAAAATCATCGACAAATGATTTGTAATTTGAATTTCCATAAGTTGTTTCACCATATGTTACTACAAGATTGGAATCAGTAGCAAATCCTACCGGAATCAGCATTCCAAAAAGGATTAAAGCCAATAGTGCAATTGTAATTTTGCGCATCATTATCACCTCAATTAATTAATTATTGTTAAATAGTATTACATTTTAATGTATTTTTGCCATTTAATATGATGGCAGTTTTTAAGTTCGGATTGATATTTTGCCGTTTTTAGTAAAACTAACCAAAATCCATTTGATTAATGATATTAAGGATTTCAGCAAGTGACATATATCTTAACACATTTTTAATTGACAGAATTCATAAGGATTTTCTCACATCCATTTTTTACGAATTCCTATCTTAAATTAGTCAAAGTAATATATAAATGTTTAGTTTGAAAAAACAAATCAGATATTCATCTATCCTTTTAAATGCACATTTTCAGAGGTTTTTATATAATATAATATATTAAAGAAGATAAAAATAGAAATAAGACTAATATTTCATTTTATATTCAAAAATAAAAGTTTTAAATAAGGATTTCATTATTGAATTTAAACGAATTTATTACTCCCATTAAATTTAATTATCCTTAACACCAACAACCAATCAGGTAAACAAAATTGGAAACTCAAATGGTAGCATCTATGATGTCTCCATCATAGTTTTTTGTTGAAATTACATTGTTTATAATTTTGACAACCATATGGATGAAAATAGTTAAAAAACAAAGAATAAAACACCCCAACCCATTTGGGAATGTATAGATTTTTATTATAGAACGGGAAATCATAATCCTTATCTTCAAACTTAAATCAATCAGTTTCGACCATTTATCTAATATGGCCCGAACATATTTATATTTTTTTGAATTGACTTAATCAATTTAAAGATTGAATACTTACATATTTTGAGAATTATGCGGGATTTCTCCAAACCAGTCAGTTTTCTTGCCAACGTAATACATTATGATGTACAGTATTATTAAAAAAACAATTGTTGCTGCAACATCCAATAATTTCGGAGATGAAGTTGATGTTTTCAGTCCCAGCATGACAAATAAACCAACGGAAAAATTATTCGCAGTGTGAATGGCAGAACTTACCTCTATACCACCTGTTTTCCAGGCAAAAAATCCGCAACCAATACCTACAACCAATGTTTCGAAAAGTCCTATGCTGTTATATCCGTGACTCAGTGAAAATATTATGGCCTGAATAACTATCGCCAAAACGGGTATTTTAAACCATGACCCCACAGTTTGCATGATGAATCCTCTAAACAAATATTCTTCGGCAATGGACTGAAGAGGTACTGAAATCAGAATTACAGCAATAAATGCTATTGATAAATGAGATGTTCCATCAGGTCCTTCAATAATGGTCACTGCACTCATATAGATTATGTACAATATTACTGGAATTATCAATGCCCTGAAATAGAGTTTAAAATTCCATCCTCCGCGAGAAGATGAATATGATGAAAACGGTCTATCATTAACAAGTTTTGATGCAAGATATAATGAAGGGACAGTTATGATGATGAGCAAATCGGAAAAGAATATTGTCAGTGGAGTGTTTAATACTTCATATCCTCCTTTGAAAACAGACATTAAAAAATCAGGTCCCGCTATTATGTAAAAAACTCCTACTATCAGCACATCGAGTATGATAGTTATTATAGCTGCCAATATAAAAACAATTATCGGTTTGTACCACCTATAGTTCTCAAAGGTTCTTGGAAACGTAATATAATCAGATAGTTTACCATTCATTGCCATAATTATAACTTTCAAATTAGTTGCATATATATTTTAGTATTTACATTAATTTGGAAAGTATTTTACTTTAATAAAGACGTTTTATTAAATGATACTTCGATTTGGAAAACAACACATGCAAATAATGCTTAGAGCATATGAGATGAATTATCAGAAGAATATACTTTTATAACAATTAATATATTGTTTGAAAAACATAGTTTCTAAATGGAGTATAAATCATGAAATTATTTTTCAGAAACATTATAGATGCGGTGAAGTATGCATTAAGCGACAGAAAGGGAATTGTAATAATCAGTGCTCTGTTGGCTATTACTTCTTTTATCAACAAAGACGGCTTTCTTAACTCATTTTGGAAAATATTCACTGTAACTCTGCTTATTGTTATGGGATATGGGTCATATGTCTCATGGTATACTCTTAAAGGTTCGGACAAACATCCGAAGATTAACAATTTAAAAAAGTTAATTTGGGAAGGATTTAAAAAATCCGTAATTACATTTATTTATTCCATAGGCATAACTTTCTTTATTCATCAGGCAAAAGTGAATCTAAACAGTAACATTATAATTGCAGTAATTTCCGTCATCCTATTTGTATTGATTTATATATGTTTAATCGCAGGATTATTGAACAGATACCTGCATAAAGGACAATTTTTGAAGGCTTTTAATTTATTTGAAATAATTGGTTTACTGAAATTGTTTGACATTAAATCTTTTATAAGAGTTGTAAGTGCAGTTATTATCTCACAGGCATTCGCAGTTTCAGTTGTTATCCTATTCGACCCAGGATTCAGCTTAACTGAATTGCTGTTTTCCATTTCAACATTCTTTTTATCCCCATTTTTATATATCGCCACAAAAAGATTTGTCGGATTGAATGTCCGTGAACTGTTGAAAAATACATCACATTAACGTTTTCAATGAACATTTATGCACCATATAAGTAAAAACTGATTTTCATCACCTCTTGTAAATCAACTCCACATAATGAAAAAATATATTACCGAAATTACATAATCCAAAATACAATACTTATCATCATATAATCAAAATTGAATTAAATTTCATGTGATGAAAAAGGCAATTGCATAATGTAGCGAAATTAATCTGGATGAAAAATTGTTTTAAAAAAAAAACGATTTTAAATCATTAACAAATTATGGTTGAAGAATGAATACAATACCTAATGCATTTATCTTATAGGTCATTTTAGCACCATTAAATTTTAAAACTGA
>CACZNW010000062.1 GCA_902782595.1 uncultured Methanobrevibacter sp.
CATCTGAAAAGTATTCCCAATGCACTTTTTGTGAAATTCATCCCCAACCTTAAAGAGGTCAGAGTATTTTTTCACTATTAAGATAAATAATTTTCTTTCATTTTGCTTTAATATTAGAAAATAAAAGCAATTTTACACCATAAAAACAATAGGATGTACCGAAGAGGTTCAAGGGAATTGGAAGAACAAAATGGACGAAAGAAAGTAGTTATCAGCAAAAATTCTAAAAATCCAATGTTATGGGATGAAAATTTAAAGTAATGTTAGTTAGAAAATATTGGCTAAATTTTAGTCATTATTTTCTTCTATTTTTTTTTAGATTCCATCAAAAGTTAAAGTCAAAATCTAGGTCAATTTCAAATAGATTATCAGTTTTTGATAGTGCATTCACTAATCTTTCATCCAAATTAGCATTAGTGTCTTTGTAATCAATTTCCCCAAATTCTTCGCGAACTTGAAAAGCTAATTGATCGTAATCAAGGCTAAAATTTGTATTTTGATTATCATTATTTCCTCGAGCATCTATTCTAATCCATTTTTCTGAATCTTTAACATATACAGTATTTAAAGCATGGATAATGTGGCCTTCACTATCGTCTTCTACTATTGTTAGAAGTTGATAACTTCCTGATGGAATTCCATTTGCTCTTAGAAGTGCTGCAAGAAGACATGATTTTGTCCAACAGATTCCTGTCTTATTTATAATCACTTCACTTGCTGTCTTTGAAACTAAATTTGTTCCAATATCCCATGAATGTGGATCTCATCTCTAACGTACATATAACTTTGTTCGATATAATCTAAATCATCACTTGTTTGATTCCTTAATTCTTGAACTTTTTCTTGTATAATGGGATTCATGTAATCAATACTTGGTGTCTCAGTTAAGTATTCTTTCATGAACATCATTCCTCTACTCAATTATTAAAACTAATGTTATACTTGAATAATCATTGTAGAATTTGTTGAAATGAATTTTCAAAGGATATATTCTAAAACTTAGGCGAAACATATTCCCATACTTCTTCAAAACTGGTTTTAACGCCCAGTTTTGTATATTCACGGACTATTGTATTTATATCTCTTTCAAGTAATTCTTTTGAAATAGGATTGTCAAGTACAACGGACTGTGAAACATCGATTATCACTGGTTTTTCATCTAGTTTTAAAATATTGTAATTGGACAGGTCACCGTGAACCAGTCTGGCTTCATTCACGAATTTTTTCAGTTCAACCAGTAGCAGGTTCCAGAATTCGTCTGGATTTTGAGGGGGCTGGTTTCTAATGGGTTGTGCGGGATTTCCATCAATATCTCCAATGAATTCAATTAAAAGCACATTGTTTGAACTGGTTATTGGTTTTGGAACGGTTACTCCTGCATCGTATAATCTTGTCAGGTTTTTAAATTCTTTTGTAACCCAGGAATATATGATTTTTCTTTTGTTTTTTGTTTTAACGTTAAATCGGGGATCGCCTTTTAGATAGTAATCCATTTTTTTAAAATCAGAAGTTGCAATTCTGTATATTTTAACTGCAACGAATTTTTCATTATCTGTGATGCCTGTAAGTACATTTGCTTCTTTACCGGTACTTATTGCACCATTTAAAATGTCAATGTATCCGTGGTTGGCTAATTTGTATAGAGTTTCTAGGGTTATCTTGTCAAAAATTTCATTCCCGGTTTTTCTCTCGGAATTGTCCTTTCTTCTTTTTTCGGAATGAATTTTTTCATGTTTTGCATCTGCTTTAGCTACTTTCGGATCCATTAAAATCAAAAAAATAAGTAAAATTAGACTACATTTTTAGGTAGCCTTTTCTTTCGAGCCAGTTGGACTCGGTTTTTGTGTATCTCCAGATTACATCTGCCTTTTCATCAGATTGAAAATCCCATGGTTTTACTAAAATTACATCTCCTTCGCGTATCCAAATACGTTTTTTCATTTTTCCAGGGATTCTGGTCATTCTGATATGGCCGTCGGCACATCGAACTTTTAATTTCCCATGTCCCATAATTTGTTCAACTACTCCAGGTATTTCTCCTTTTTTAGGAGTCCTTACTCTTCTGTACTCTTGTTGTTGGTTGTTATTAGGCTTAGACAAATACTCTCCTCCAAAATAATATTACAATTTTTTCCATAAGATTAAATTATTTATATTTATAGTAATATATTATATATTAATTTATTGGATTTTTGCTGTTTGTGATTATTATGGGAACTGAATTTTTAAAAATTATGGAATGCGATGATGCCTCAGATATTATTCGGGATTTGTTTGATGAGAATTTAAAGCCTGAAAGTGAACAGATTAATGTTGGTGAGGCTTACGGCAGGATTTTATTTGAGGATGTTTATTCAAGAATGGACTTTCCGCCATTCAACAAGGCTTTAAAGGATGGTTTTGCAATTCTTTCAAGTGACAGTTTCGGTGCATCTGAAGAATCTCCGAATACACTTGAGGTAATTGATTTTTTGGAAGCCGGTGCAATAACTGACAATAAAGTTGAAGAGGGTAAATGTATAGAAATCAGCACGGGTGCCGCCATGCCTGATGGTGCTGATGCCGTTGTAATGGTTGAATATGCTGAAAAATTTGAAGATAAGGTTAATCTGTTAACCACGGCAGTTCCTTTTCAGGATGTAGCTAAAAAGGGTTCTGACATCGAGGAGGGTAAACTAATTCTTAAAAAAGGTGATTTTTTAAATCCCGGAAAAATCGGGGTTCTGCTCTCACAGGGATTTGAAACAATAGAGGTTTATAAAAAACCGAGTGTCGGTATACTGTCGTCGGGAAATGAAATAACTCTTCAGGGTGAAGAACTTGAATATGGAAAAATCTATGATGTAAATGGCGGGATGATTAAAAACGATGCCGTTTCCTGTGGTGCAGATGCAAGATTCTTAGGGGTTATGCGAGATGACTACGATGAAGTTAAAGAGAAAATAATAGAATCCCTTAATGAAGTCGATATTTTATTCTGTTCAGGTGGAACTTCTGCAGGTCTTGGAGATGTATTGAAACATGTCCTGGACGAACTGGGGGAGGTTTATATTCACGGAATTTCAGTTCAGCCCGGAAAACCAACAATCGTTGGCATAATTGATGGTAAAATTGTCATAGGACTTCCAGGAAATCCGGTTTCAGCATTAATGATATTCAATGCTTTTGTAGCTGAACCATTAACAAAACTGGCGGGAATTGATAAAAACTTTGAAATGAAAGTCATCAAAGGTAAAATCACAAAAAGAATCCACTCACAGGTTGGAAGGATGCAATACCAACTTGTTAAGGTTGATGGAGAAAATATCTTGCCAATATTTAAGGATTCCGGAGCAATATTCTCCCTGTCCACTGCAGACGGTTATGTGAAAATCCCGAAGCTGGTTGAACTTGTTGATGAGGGGGAGGAAGTCGAAGTTTATTTATTCAATTAAATAGATAATTATTATAAAGTAGGTGTAAATTATGGATTATGAAGTTAAAGTGATTCCGGAACAGAAATTGGGAGTAATAAACTGTAAAACTCCAATTGATGATTTAGAAATCTTCCTTAATATGCTGCTGGAATGGGTTATCACTGAGGATATTGAAACTGAAGGAGAACCGTTTATTGTTTATTTCTCACCAAGACACGAAGTAAATCAAGGTGATGTTGTTTATGATGTAAGTATTGCACTTAAACAGGATGGCGAAGAAACCGACAGGATTCGTGTCGTTGACATGATTGAAAATAAGGTCCTCGCCGGCAAACACTATGGTTCAACAGATAGTATAATGGATACTTATGCCGAATTGGTTGAAATTGCTCAGGCTAATCATTATGATATTATAGGCTCCCCTAAGGAAGTTTTGATTAAGGGCTTCCATAACTGTGATGATGAAAAAGACTATATTACAGAAATCCAGTTGCCGATCATTGAAATGTAGGTGAAAATATGGCTAGAAAAGAAGTTGACATTGAAGAGGAAGTTGAAAGACTTGCCCGCAAATCCAATTTTAAAATGAGAAAAACCGAATATTCCTTTGACAAACAGTTAAAAAAACTGGATACTGAAATTGACATTCTTTATGACAAGAAAATCAAATCATTTGATGATTATAAAGAATCCACTGAGAAATATTTGGGAATTGAATTTAAGCATGATACGGTTGACAGATATAGAGAAAAATTGAAAAAAATCTAATTTTTCTCAAAATCTCAATTCTACTGTCCTACAACTCTTAAATTATGAACCAGTAATTTTGGAATAATGCATGAACCGTATTGTTTTACTTCAGTATTTAAACCTTCAACACTTTTCATAATTTCAAATACATTTCCAGAAATCATTGCTTTACTAATCGGACTTGTCAGTTCTCCATTTTCTATTTTAAATGCATTGCTTGCCTCAACTGAAAAGTCACCGGAAATCGGATTTGCGGTATGAGCTCCTAAAACACTGGTTGTTAAAACACCACTGTCTATTTCTGATAAATCTCTCTTGTTTGTGAATTTAAATTCCAGATTTGTTGGAGAAATCATCGGTGTTGTCAGATAGGAGTCTCTAAGTCCGTTTGAAGTTGTTTTAATGCCTTCGCAGTTGGCAGTATAAATGTCATAAATAAATGAATTCAACACTCCATCTTTTATTAAATCGGCTTTTTGTGATGCACTTCCTTCCCCATCACATTTTGATGTGAATAATCCTTTCTCAAGAAGAGGATTGTCTGTGATTGTTAAATCGGAACTGACAATTTCCTCGCCTAATTTATCTTTTAAAATGGATCTTCCTCTGCGCACGTTTTCGCCATTGAATGCACCTAAAAATGTTTGTAAAAGTCCGATTGCAGCATAATAGTCAAGCACCACATCATAATCTCCGGTTGTTAATGCTTGTGTATTAAGTGATTTTTTTGCAAGATTGCAGACTTCATTTGCTAATTTTTCATTATTGATGTCGAAAAATCTAGATGACTGGGAGTTGTATGCTGTTGCAATTTCTCCGTTTTTATGTATGGTTACGGATAATCCCAAACCAAATCCGGTTCCCTTATTTTCAATTGAAACACCGTTTGAATTTTGAACCAATGATCTTCCTTCAGTTGCGCTGAATCCGGATCCGGTTACTTCACATCCTTCATCGGATGCTATATTAATGGTATTTTTTAAAAAGTCCACTGATTCATCAAGACTCAAATCATTAAATTTGGTATCGTATACTTTTTTTACATCAGGTACTTTATCAGCTTCAGCAAATGCATAATTTTCATCGGCTTTGGTTAATTTGGTATTGTCAATGGCTTTCAGACTGGTCTGTTCAATTTTATCCAGATTTGAAGTAAATGCAAATCCGGGTCTATTGTCTTTAAGGACTCTGATTGCAATACCTGTTTCGATTTCTTCTTTTGCAAAGTTCAGTTCTTCCTTAAGTGAATCCAGTTGAATCAGCTTTGTTTCATCAATATAAATTTCGTAAGCATCACATTTGTTTTCAATTACTTTTTTTATATCATCTGCAATTTCATATATCATATTTATCCCTTTACAAGGCGAATCTTTCAATGGCTTCGGCTACACCGTCACCAAAACAGTTTTTACAAGTATAAGTACTGATTTCTTTTAATTTTGCATCGGCATTTCCAACGGCGATTTTATAACCGGTTTCCTTTAGGAAATCTTCGTCATTTTGGCTGTCGCCTATTGCCATCACATTTTTCATATTTATTCCGTTTCTTTCACATAAATATCTGAGTGAAGTTCCTTTGTTAACACGCTTGTCGGTAATGTGAAGTGCAAAACCGCTGTCATAGATTTCCAATTGGTCAAGATATTTAAAATCTTTCAGTGCTTCTTCCAGTTCTTTTCTGTCAATGGTTTTGTAAAACACGGTTTCCGTTAGTCTGTACATGTTGTCGTGAGAGGCATGTCTGTCGAATTTGTCCGCCAGTTTTTCTTTAAGATGATTTTCAGCGGAAGTTACGAAATCCTTCTCAACCATAATTTCAACGGCATTGTTGTTTTCTCCTTCTTTAAAAACAATACCTCCATTTTCCGCTACCAGTCCTCCGCTGCATCCTATAAGGACTTCGGCAGCATAAGCATAGTTAACCACATTTCCTGTCACGATTATTGTTGGAATCCCCGATTTTTCAGCTTTTCTTAAAGCTTTGATGGAAGATATGCAGATCTGTCTTTTTTCATCGGTTATTGTTCCGTCAATATCCACTGCTATTGCTTCTATTGCCATTATTTATCCTCTTGAGTATCTGTGTGCAATGTTGCATGTTCCTTCTTTACTTACCATGCATGCTCCGATTGGGTGTAGAGGATTACAGGCTTTCCTAAACAGCTTACAGTCTTCAGGTCTTGCAAGTCCTCTTAAAATCGGTCCGCAAATACATCCTTTTGGAGCTTCATTGACATCTTTAACTTCTATGTCATATTTTTCACGGGCATTGAAGTCACTAAATTCCTTTTTAACTTCAAGAATGGAATTGGGTATTTTTGGAAATCCTCTCCATTCCCTTGAGGTCACGTCAAATACCTGGTCAATCATATCGGTTGCGATAACGTTTCCTTCTTCTTTTACGGCTCTTTTATATTCGTTTTCAATTTTTGGTGTTTCATTATGAATCTGTCTTAAAATCATATAAACTGACATCAGTATGTCCAGTGGATTGAATCCGGCCACTGCCTGTGGAATTCCGTAATCTGTTGAGAAGTATTCAAATGGTTTGGTTCCTATGATTGTACAGACATGTCCCGGCTGAATTAATGCGTTCAAACTGGTTTCACCTGAATTAATTAAAAAATCAATTGCTGGAGGTATCAATCTGTGACATGAAAGTACTGAGAAGTTTTCAGGTGGTGTTGCTAGCAGTTCTGCTGCTGTTGTTGGGGCGGTGGTTTCAAAACCTGCTGATATAAAAGCAACATCATTATCTACTCTTTCAGCTATTTCAACTGCTCTGTTGATGCCATAAACAACTCTAACATCTCCTCCCTCAGCTTTGGCATCTGCAAGGGATCTTTCAGAACCTGGAACTCTAAGCATATCTCCGAAAGTGGTTATTGTAACTCCTTTGTCGATAAGTTCAAGTGCCTCATCGATTTCACGGGATGGAACAACACATACTGGACATCCCGGTCCTGCAATAATCTCTACTTCCTCCGGAAGTAGGCTTCTAATTCCGTTTTCCATAATTGTGTGTTCATGAGAACCACAAACATGCATTATCTTAACGGGTGTTGATAATTCGTTTATTTTATCTATTAATTTTTTTGACATTTCTTTCATAGTCATGGTAGCACCGAAGATTTAATATTATATTATAATAATATTTATTATTGTATTAATTAAATTTTATGGGATTATCATGTTTAACAATAATAAGATTTTGGTAGTCATACCCGCTAGGGGAGGTTCAAAGGGTATTCCTCGTAAAAATATTCGTTTACTCAATCATAAACCTTTAATTTCCTATGCTATTGATATCGCCAAGTCATCCGAATATGTTGACGATATTGTGGTAACTACTGATGATTCTGAAATTGCATTGTTGTCAGAAAAATTTGGAGCGGGTGTAATAAGACGTTCTGAGGAGTTGTCCGGAGATAATGTACCTCTTGACCCGGTTATATATGATGCAATGATTCAAAAAGAAAAATTGGCCTTCGATGAATACGATATTGTAATAACTCTCCAGCCGACTTCACCATTATTAAAATCATCTACTCTAGATGAGGCAATTGAAAAATTTAAAGATTTTGCAGTTGACAGTGTATTGTCAGTTGTTGATGACAGACATTTAAGTTGGGGTTTTGATGAGAAAAATCAAAGATTTTTCCCGAATTATATCGAAAGGAAAAACAGGCAGTATCTTCCAAAAGATTTCAGAGAAACAGGTGCTTTTCTTGCAACCCGCAGGAATTTTGTTCACGAAGATTCACGTTTGGGAACCAATCTTGAATTAATTGAAGTTTCCCGTGAGGAAAGTGTGGATATTGACAATTATGAGGACTGGTGGATTGCTGAAAATTATCTGCAGAAGAAAAAAATAGCTATCGTTGTGAATGCATATGATGAAATAGGTACTGGACATGTTTACAGATGTCTGTCTATTGCATCAAAACTGGTGTTTCATGATGTTTTATTTTTGCTTGACAAGCACTATCAGTTGGGAATTGACATAGTTGACAATCATAATTATCCGTTTGTGCTTTATGATGGAACTAAAAATTTATTGAAAACTTTAAGACAATATGCTCCTCAAATGGTAATAAATGATATTTTAGACACTTCTGCTGATTATATTTCAATGTTAAAGGATGAAGGTTATTTTGTAGTTAATTTTGAGGATTTGGGAACCGGTACTGAAGTGGCAGATGTCGTATTTGATGCATTATATGAACATGAAATTGGTGAAGACCATGTTTTCACCGGCCATAAATATTATATTCTCAAGGATGAGTTCTACTTCCAACCTCAAAAAATCATCACTCAGGCGGTCAACAATGTCCTGATTACTTTCGGAGGAACTGACCCCAATAATCTAACAGAAAAAGTCATAGATTCAATACTGGGAACCAGTTATGATGGAAGAATCAATGTAATTCTTGGACTGGGATATGATGGTCTTGAGGATTTAATTGAAAAGTATGAATCCAATCAGTCTATTCAAATCTATAAAAATGTTTCAAATATTAGTGAATTCATGTTTAAGGCAGATATTATTTTTACTTCCGCCGGCAGGACTATGTATGAGGTATGTTCACTTGGAATTCCGACAATCTGTCTGTGTCAAAATGACCGTGAACTGACTCATGTTTTTGCAAATTCCACCAACGGTTTTATAAATATGGGACTTGGTGAAGTTATTGAAAAACAGAGGATTACTGACGAGTTTATCAAACTTGTTAATAACTATGAATTGAGACTTGAAATGAATAAACGTATGTTGGCAGTTGATTTAAAAGATGGTTTTGAGAATATTCGCTCTATTATTCGCGAAGAATACAGGAAATTTGAATTAAGAGGTTAAAGCATGAAAATATTTAATAGGTATCCATATTTGATAGCTGAAATTGGTGTTAATTTTTATGACATTGCCAAAAAAGAAGGAATGTCTGACATGGCTGCTGCAAAATTCATGATTAATGAAGCAAAGGAATGCGGTGTCGATGCAGTTAAATTTCAATCATATAAGGCTGAAACATTAGCTTCAAAAAATTCTCCGGCATATTGGGATTTGTCCGAAGAGCCGACAACATCTCAGTTTGAATTATTTAAAAAATTTGATAAATTTGGTGTTGGTGAGTATAGGGAGCTTGCAGAGTATTGTCAGCAGATTGGAATCAAGTTCTTATCCACACCATTTGATTTTGAAGCCGTAGACTATTTGGATGAATTTATGGATGTCTATAAGATATCTTCCTCCGATTTAACAAATATTCCATTTATAAAATATATTGCAAGTAAAAACAAGCCGATTTTACTCTCAACAGGTGCTGCAACACTAAATGAAATAAGACAGGCGGTCAATGCGATAGAAGAAGTTTCCACTGTTGATATTGCAATTATGCACTGTGTATTATCTTATCCTACTGCATATGAGGATGCTAATCTTCTTATGATTAGGGATCTTGTTGAAAATTTCCCGGAATATGAAATCGGATATTCGGATCACACAAAACCGGATAAGGACATGGCGGTTTTGACAACCGCATATAATTATGGTGCCACCATACTTGAAAAGCATTTCACATTAGATAAAACCTTGCAGGGAAATGACCACTATCATGCAATGGATCCGGATGATGTAATCAAATTCAGATGGAATGTTCATTTTTTATCTAAAATTAATGGTATGAGAAATAAACAGCCATTAATTTGTGAATCCTCATCAAGACGTGAAGCAAGAAGGTCGATTGTTGCAGTTAGAGATATTAAGGAAGGAGAAGTAATAACTGGTGATGATTTAACATTTAAACGTCCGGGTACTGGAATTTATCCGTCAGAAATTGATGAGGTCATGGGAAAAACTGCTAAAGTCGATATCTTGGAAGATACTTTACTTGATTTTGACATGCTTGAATAATTTTTGGTGTTTTAATGTCATTAAGTGTTAGTGATATTTGCGAAGTATTTTTTAACCTGGAAGAGAAGTACAATCTTAATTATCAGCAAATCCAAGGTTGTTATGCTTGGCAGCTGATTAGAATGTATCTTTACTATGATATTACCAGAAGAACGGATACTTTTGGCGCTCCCCAGCAAAAATCACTGTCAATTCTTGATAAAATTAAATCATTCGCTCCTTTTGTTAAAAACAGTTTATTGTCCAATCCTTTCAGCGGAAAATATACAAGAGATATTTTAATTTTTGATCATCCCCGTAAGGTTATTTTTGAAGGGGAGTTCAGAGATATCTACAGTTATTTTTTGGTTGATTTAATTAGGGATAATTATTCATTTGATGTTATGGAATCTCCATATCTAAATAAACATTTCACGAAAAAAACTGATTATATCAAATACACAGACAGGATTGAGTTAGGTTCATATATTTATAAAAAGAGAAATAAACTGGAATTTACTGCTTCAGAAAAGGACTTAATAACAGATGTCAAATCAGAACTTGAAACCATATTCAATTTGGATATCAATCTTGAATGGATTTTAACAATTCACATTTTAAACTTCCAATATGACTATAAAAAATACATTGAATTATTCAAAAAAAGAAATCCTGAAATGATTTTTGTTGTTGTTGCTTATGAAAATCAGGCCATTGTCAGTGCTGGAAAGGATTTAGGAATTGAAGTTATTGAACTGCAGCATGGTACAATCACCGATTATCACCTTGGTTATTCATATCCTTTCAAATCAAGAAAAAATGGAGAAATTGCATATTTCCCAGATAAAATCTTAACATTTGGAGACTACTGGATGAATGATAGGACTTCTCCAATTTCACAAAAAAACATTGTTCCAATAGGTTTTCCATATTTTGAAGCACAGTCAAAGGATTTCATGAATATCGATTCCAAATCAAATCAAGTCTTATTCATATCACAGGGAGTCATAGGGAAATACCTCTCAAAGATTGCATACGATTTTGCCTGTAAAATGAAGGATTTTCATATAATCTATAAATTGCATCCCGGGGAATATGAAACATGGATGGAAAATTATCCGGAGCTTGTTAATGACTTGGATAATTTTGAAGTAATTGACAATAGTGAAACTCCGCTTTATCAGTTGTTTGCACAGTCCAGTTATCAAGTCGGAGCATTTTCAACTGCAGTTTATGAGGGGCTGATGTTTAACTGCAAAACATTCATCATTGATGTTCCGGGTGTTGAATATTTATCGGATTTAATCAATAAGGGTTATGTTTGCAGGGTTACTGGGGTTGATGATTTAATTAATAATCTGGAAAGTTTCAAAGCGAAAGATTATGATAAAGATTTCTTTTTCAAAAATCTTGATAAGGGCCTGTTGGAGAGTGTGATTAATAATGGATGAATATGTTCAGTTTATTAAAAGAATAGGTATTGTCGGCATATCCAATATTTTAATATCCCTAAGCGGTTTAATATTTATTCCAATTATCACTAAAAACTTTTCCACTGCTGATTATGGTGTCTGGGCACAGGTGAACACGCTTATAGCTCTTGTTCCGAATATCGTTAATTTGGGTCTTCCGTATACTATGGTGAGATTTTTGGCGGCTGAAAAAGATAAGTCGGTAATCAAGCAGTCCTTTTACTCTATGATGCTACTGGTTTTGGCTTCGACACTGGTGATGATTGTATTGTTTTTGATATTCTCCCACCAGATTGCCGATGCCTTGTTTGATGGAAGTATGCAGATAATGCTGATTGTTACTGTAATATCCTTTTTGGCATGTATTAATTTAATGCTTTTAAGTTATTTCAGAACTTTCCAGCAAATTGGATTCTATTCAACCTTTTTAGTATTGCAGACCTATATTGGTGTCGGGGCAAGTATCATATTGACTTTGATGAACAATCCTATTGAGGTTGTTGTTTTGGGACTTTTGTCAGGGTATTTATTTGTTTTTATCGCAATGGCAGTGCTGATTGTAAAAGATTTGGGACTGACAACAAAATTTAAAAGTTTAAAAGAGGAACTGAAGTTTGCCATTCCAACCGTTCCGAATAATGTATCTTCATGGGTTGTTGATTCAAGCGATAAGTTTGTCATCGGAATATTTCTTGGTTCTGCTGCTGTTGGATGTTATTCGCCGGGATATGCTCTTGGAAGTATTCTGCTCATGTTTTTAACGCCATTCGCCGTGTTGCTCCCTGCGGTACTGCCGGAATATTTTGAATCAGGAGATATGGATAAGGTTGACACGTTTTTAAGCTATTCCATGAAATATTATCTGTTGATTACAATTCCTGCTGCAGTAGGTATGAGTCTGCTTTCAAAACCTCTTCTGTATATTCTAACCACAACTGTTATTGCAGATAATGGATTTATGATAACTCCTTTGGTTGCAGTAGGGGCAATATTCATGGGTATTTATGGTATTGTTAATAATATTATCATATTGGAGAAGAAAACAACAATATTGGGCTATATATGGATCAGTGTGGCTGTATTAAATATTGTTTTAAACATTTTTTCAGTTCCCTATCTTGGAATCTACGGAGCGGGACTTGCTACATTAATCTGTTATTTTTTCGCGTTTGCAGTTACATTAATCTATTCCAATAAGTATGCCCGGTTACCATTTGATTATATGTCAATAGCTAAGATTTTAATATCTTCGGTCATTATGGGTGTTTTTGTAAGCTTTGCAAATCCGTCCGGTATTATTGGTATTCTGATTGTCATTGCTGTTGCGGTTGTAATTTATTTTGCAATATTGCTTTTATTGAAGGGAATCGATAAAAAAGAGATTGATTTAATTAAAAGTATGATTTAATGGAATTTTTCCTCTTTTTTTAATTTTTCATAGTGTTCTATGTCTCGGTATTTAAATATTTGGGCAGGATGTCCTCCGGCAATTGCATATTTTTCAATGTCTTTGACTACTGTGCTTCCGGCCTGAATAATGGCTCCTTCACAGATTTTAACGCCAGGGAGTATTGTCACACGATTGCCAAGCCATACATTGTCTTCAATAATGACATCTTTTGATATGACGGTGTCGTCATAGGGAATGGCGTTTCCATTGTCGTAGTTGTGTATGCTTGTGATTATCATACACTCGATACCTGAATGAAAGTTGTTGCCAATTTTTACATTGCCGTTTCCTTGAATTTTCATTCCATTAAAATTAACGTTGTCGCCTAATGTTGTATTTGGTGTGACATAACTTTCACCATTTACTTTAAAGTCTTTGCCATAACTTTTAGCAACTTTCTCACATCTATGTTGATAAAATTTTTTCTTAATTCTGTCAATAATCATGTTATCTAAAAAAAGAAATTAAATTTCTGCAGAACAGTCTGCAGAATATTTGTTAATTAAAACAGCACATTTGTCAATGGTGTCCTGATTTAATTTAATAGTGCCGGTTTGGATTTTATTTAATAATTCCTCAATGAAAAGATCTTCATCGGTTAAAGGCATGTTTATTACAACAACTTCATTATTAATAAAACCAACCAGAGGTTCAACAAAACAGTTTTTAATGTTATTGTCATTTAAAAAGTTAATTAAATCTTCTCCCAGGGATAATGATTTTTGTTTTATTTTGTTGTCCTGTGAAAATTTAGCCTGTTTGGTAGTGTATCTAAATCTTCTCATGGTTTCATGTGGAACTTCCTCTATTTTATCTTCATCTAATTCAGTAGATCCAATTAAATTCAGATTTTCATTTTCTGATTCTAATCTGAGTTTTGGATTGTATTTTTGTGATAAAAGAGCATAGATTCCAGTCGGACCAACAACTAAATGGTTAATACTTGAAGAGGATGTCGGAATTTTAACATTGTAGAATACATAGTATTCTTCAGGAAGAGTTAACAAATGTTCTCTGATTATCCTTGTTCTGATTTCAGTTTGTTTTACATCTCTTGTTTTATAAATTCCATAACATAGCATTATTACTCCAATAAATAATGTAATAATGCCTATACCACTGTTGATGAGTAATATTTCAATAATACTTATAATAAAGATGGCAAATCCGACAAGCAATGCAGTAGATGAAGCATCTAGATTGTTTATACTGAATTCTTTAGGTTCATTATTTTTCAGTGAAGTAGTTCTTGGAGTTAATTCGTCATTATCAGGTTCCTTAAGACTTATTTTATCTAGTAGTCCTTTAGGTGATTCAGATTCACTATCGGCTCTTGGGTAATAAACATCCATGCTTTTTAAAAACTCATCTTTAAGGAAACTTTTCAGGATTCCATAATCTTCAGTTTTCGGAACTGCAAATTCTTTACCAAATCTGTTTAAAACAGATTCTGGGATTGTAGTTCTTGCAGTTTTAACTTCAGGTTCTTCTTCCATTTCTTCCTCTTTCTTTTCATCCTCTGCAATTTCCTGCATATGTTCTTCTGAAAAGAAACTTCCAATCATTGTAGGAATGGACCTTAATGAACGATCTTCTTTTGGTTCAGATGATTCTTCAGATGTTGATTTTTCAACTTTGGATTCGTGTCTGATAGTTTCCGCTTCTTTTTTTCGTTCTTCAATATATTTATCCAATTCTTTATTCATATCGTCATTTAAATATCTTAAAGAACCTCCACAGCTGTCACATTCATAATCAAGTATACTGTCGTTGCTTTTTATTTTGTATTTTAATCCACAGTCCTGGCATTGAACAATATATGAATTTTCATATTTGAATGTGTCACCAAATGGATTTCTTGAAGAATTTTCTTCATCAGAATAATCTTCCAAGTATTCCAAGTCACCTGCACATGAAGAACACTCAAATGTTGAAATATCGTCGTCATCATCGAGTTGGTATTTTGCACCACAGTTCTTACAGCATACAACTTTCATTATAATCCTCTTAATATTGCATTATATTTATAATTTTTAATTTTTTTTTATTATATATCTTTCTAATATATGC